>CANGSN010000083.1 GCA_947455805.1 Planctomycetota bacterium | reverse complement strand
GTGCGAGCCCTTGCCGCGCCTTCGCCGCGAGGTCGCGGTCGAAGCCGTAGGCGGCCTGGCGCAGCAGTTCGATCGGCGCGTCCTTGCCCATCGCCAGCGCCGCGCTCAGCAGCTCGGCGCGGCGCTCGGCGTCACCGTCGGCGAACAGCCTCTCGACCTCCTGGCGATCGACCGCGTGCGGGCTCTGCACCTTGTCGGCGAGCGAACGATCGCCGCGCACGAACGGCTCGACCGGTTGCTCGCGGCCGGCGAGGCCGTCCTTGACCGTCTGCAGCACCGACTGCGTGTCGAACGCGAGGTAGACGTCGAAGCGCTTCGTCCCGTCGACCTCGACCAGGATGTGGCGCGGGGCGATGCGCTGGCCGTCGAGGAACTTCGCGAACACGATCGGCTCCATCGCCATGTGCTCGCCGCAGGTGCAGCTGCCAAAGCGCGGGCACGGGATGCGGCGGCCTTGTTCGTCGTGGTCGCGCGGGTTGTGGCGGTAGACCGAGGCGACGACGCAGACGTACTGCTCGTAGTCCTTGGCGATCGCTTCGTCGCGGTAGCGAACGCCGGCGTAGTGCTCGCTGGCGATCTCGCCGTCCATGTTGACGCACACGAGGATCGGTCGCTTCGTGCGCTCGGCCATCGCCACCGCATCGGCCCACGTGCGCTGCCACGGGATGCGGTTCGGCTTGGCCCAGTCGGCGGCGGTCGGTGCATACCACATCGCTTCGCGGGCACCGGCGCTCGCGGTCGCCGGCGGCGGCGACACCGGCTGCACGGCGGGTGGGGACGTCGGCTCCTGCGCCAGCAGCGATGCGAGCAGCAGCGGTAGGACGACGAACAGTGCGGACTTCGCGACGCGCATCGCGGCACGGTGCCGACGCGGGTGCCGTGCGTCAACCGGCGAGGATGCGCGAAGAACGTGTCGGCGATGCCGTTCGCAGCCTTGTCGTTCCGCGGGCGTGACGGTCAGCGCGGCTGCAGCACTCGTGCCTGCTGTTCGTCCAGCTCCGGCCGCTTCGCCGGGCCGCCGATGCGGCAACTCAGCATGCGAAGTTCGGCACCTTCGGCATCCCGTTCGGGCAGGCCGGCCCGGTAGACGAACGGCTTCGCGCCGTCGCCGCGCAGCGCCTGCAGGATCGCCTCGACGGACTTGGTGTCCTCTTCGGTCGAACGCGTGCGACCACCAGCAGCTTGCAGGATGGCGCGCGTGTCGACCGGCGCCAGCAGCGCCCGCACCGTGACGCCGACGACGTGTTGGCTCGCGACGTCGATCATGACGGCGACGTCCAGCACCGGCGCTGGCACGAGCGTCGGATCGACTCCGTGCCGCTGCATGGCCGCGCGCAGCGACGGTTCCACCGGGTTCGGATCGGGGATGGCGCCCGCGCGATGCAGTCGGTCGCCGCTCTCGGGTGGCAGTTCGAGCGCGACCAGCTCCATCGGCACGCCGTCGACCGCCTCGATCGAGCGGTTGCGGACCACGAACGGCGTCTCGGCCAGCGTGCGCAGCAAGCGCCTCGGATCCGGCGCGAACACGGCGCCGTGGTGCGCGAGCTCGAGACGCTCGACGCGCCGCCATGCGGCGCCGGCCTTGCGGGCGAGCACCTGGGTGCCGACCTGCAACCAGTCGGTGTCGTCGGCGGCCGGGACCTGCAGGCAGAGCAGGTCGGCATGAAGCGAACCCGAAGCCGAGCCGGGGCGGATCGGGCGGATCGGCATCTTGGCGCGGTGTTGCATGACCGATCGTCGATCCTGCGACCAGGTCCAGGTGAACTCGAACGAACGATCCTCCACCGCTGCCCCTTGCAGCAGCTGTTGCTGCAGTCGTTCCTCGGGGCGTGTCGGCTTCTCCGGTGGCTGCGACGAAATCGGTGTCGGCGCCGACGGCGGGGGATCCTGGGGCGTTGGGCAGCACGCAGGCCGAGGGCCGGCCGCGGCGAAGACGGGGACCATCAACGTGGCGGCGACCAGCGCCGCGGGAAGGGCGGAGATACGAAGTTGGGAGCGCATCGGCAGGTTGGTTCGAAGTCTGCGCATCTTCGCAGATTCGTGAGGGAGCGGGGCCGTTCGTCCGCCTCGTCTGCACACGCTCAGTGCCGCAACGCCGCCGCGTCGATCGCCACCGGCGCTGCTCCGTGCGCGTGCCACTGCAAGGCGAGCGTGGCGCCGCCGGTGCGGTTGAACCACACCAGGTCGAACGTGTGGTCGCCGGCCATCAGCGCGATCGTGCCGCGCTTCTCGGTCGGGCCGTGCAGGCCGTCGTGGTCGACGACGGTCTGGCCGTCGATGCGCAGCACGCTGCCGTCGTCGCTGGTCAGCACGAAGTGGTACAGCCCGTCCTTCGGCACCGCGAGCACGCCGCGGTGGCGCAGCAGCACGCGTTCGCCGACGTTCGCCGGCAGCGCGATCGACGGTGTCGTGGTCGTCGCGTCGGGCTGCCGCGCATCGAGGTCGTCGGGCACCTTCGAGAAGTCGCCGGCGAAGCGTTCGACCCGCAGGCCGGGCTGCGTGGCACGTTGCTTCGTCGGCGGCAGCGGTTCGAGCTTGGTGAACGTGCGGTCGATCGCGGCGCCGACCGGGCGCGTGCCGCCGGCGAACGTCTGTGCGCGCAGACGCGTGGTCGCGGTCAGCTGGATTGCGTCGCCGGCGCGCGGCGAAGCCGCACCCGGCTCGCTGCCGTCGAGCGTGTAGCGCACCTCGCCGTCGGGGCCGTTGGCGCGCAGGCGCAAGGCCATCGTGCCGACGAACGCGTCCCCGTCGGCCTCGACGATCGGCGCGCGGTAGGGGCGCGGCGTGCCCTTCACGGTGACGGCGACGACGTTCGCGTGCGGCAGCACTGGCTGCCGCGGCAACACGACCGACAGCTGGCGCGTCGCCGAGTCGGCGATCGGCGCCCGGTCGTGTCCGGCGGGCGCGCCGAGCAGACGCGCGTCGCCAGCCAGCTCGTTGGCGAACGCCGGCAGCACCAGCTGGCCGTCCCGCGGCCAGTCGAACACGTGGAAGTACAGCGTCGTCGTGTCGCCGTTCGCCTTCACCGTGCACCGACCCCACGGCAACGGATCGAACACGCTCGCCGTCGTGCCGTGGATCGCTTCGCCGCACACCTTCATCCACGCGGCGATGCCCTGCAGCCGTTCGACGGCTTCCGGCGGGAACGTGCCGTCGGCGCGCGGGCCGACGTTCAGCAGGTAGTTGCCGCCTTTGCTGGCGATGTCGATCAGGTTGTGCAGCAGCGCCGTCGTCGACTTCCACGAGCCATCGGCGGCGTTCCAGCCCCAGTGACCGTTCATCGTCATGCACGACTCCCAGTCCTGGCCGGGCAGGCCGTTGGCCGGGATCTCCTGCTCGGGTGTGTGGAAGTCGCCGAGCGCCCCTTCGGCCATGGAGAAGCCGTTCATGCCGGCGCGGTGCACGTCGACGCGGTTGTTGACGATCATCTCGGGCGCCAACGCGCGGCACAGCGACCACAGCCGCAGGCCGTGCTGGTGCGTCCACGTGCTCTCCCATTCGCCGTCGAACCACATCACCGCCGGGCGATAGCGCTGCACGATCTCGGTGACCTGCGCGTGCAGGTAGCTCTCGAAGCGGCGGAAGTCGGCGCCGTCGGCGCTGCGGGTCGCGGCTTCCCACGGCCGGCGCGGCAGGTAGTCCGGGTGGTGCCAGTCCATGATCGAGTGGTAGGTGCAGAACTTCACGCCGTGCTTCGCACACGCGCTCGCGAGTTCGCCAACGATGTCGCGGCTGTTCTTGCTGCCGGCGACGTCCCAGTCGGTGAAGCCGCTCGGGTAGAGGCAGAAGCCGTCGTGGTGCTTGCTGGTCAGCACCAGGTACTTCATGCCGGCGGCCGCGGCGAGCTGGGCCCACGCGTCGGCATCGAACGCGGTCGGGTTCCACTGCGCCTGCAGCTGGTCGTACTCCTGCAGCGGGATGCGCGCGGTGTCGCGGATCCACTCGCCGTGGTGGGTGGCGCCGTTCCAGGCGCCGGCCGGGATCGCGTATAGGCCCCAGTGCACGAACATGCCAAAGCGCGCCTCTCGCCACCACGCCATGCGCTGGTCCTGTTCCTTCTGCGCGGCGGCGATCTCCTTCGGCGTGAACGCGGCGACGTTCGTCGTCGAGGCGACCGACGTGGTGTCGGCGGGCGTCGAAGGGGCGCCGCCACAGGCGGCGAGCGCGGCGAGCGATGCGGCGATGGCGAGCGAACGGGATCGACGAGCAGCGGGCATGCGAGGCTCCGTTGGGTGGTGCCGCACTGTGGCACACCGCGTCGCCGCGGTCGACGGTGGTCCGCTGCCGCCGCGGTCAGCTGGCGTCGCGTCTCGCTCGCGCGAGCAGGTCGGCGACCGCTAGATGGGCGGCCCATTCGTCGAGGTAGGCGTGGTCGAGAGTCGATCGCCGCAGGCGGAGGATGCCGAGGATGTCGTTCCAGTGTCGATCCGACACTTCGTCACCGGCGCGGAACCAGAGCAGCTTGCGCAGCAGGATGTCCTCCGCGGCGTAGACCCGGAACGTGCGGCTATCCGGCGCCAGGTCGCGGAGCACGGCGCGTGCCATCGAGGTCGTTTCGTAGACGCCTTCGGGGGGCACGAAGATGTCGATCTTGAAGCCGGTCGCGATGTGCAGCAGGTTGGCGCACGTCCGGCGGCGAATGGCTTCGAACAGCAGCTCCGCGGGGGCGTAGTAGTCGGCCCCCAGAGCCGCGCGCAGTGGCTCGACGTGTTCTGCTCGAAGGCCCGCCACGAGGTCGACGTCGTTGGTCGAGCGCGGCGACCCGTGGGCAGAACTCGCGACCGATCCGCCGACCAGGTAGGGAACGCCAAGGCGCTCGAAGGCTTCGACCACCGGCTGGAGTGCTGCGACGAGGCTCACGGAGTCGCTCGTCCGAGTCGTTCCTTGAACGGGGCAACGCCGCGCGCCAGTTCCGGGCCGTAGGTCAGTTCGATCCAACGCAGCAGCACATCCTGTTCGCTCGCCCCCGGCATCGTCTCGCGCACGGCCTGCCGCGACAGGTGCGTGGCGACGCGGGTCAGTTCCATCGCCATCGCCACGCGCTCGCCTTCGGTCATCTGCCGCAGGCGATCGAACTGTCGCGCGCGCACCTCCGGGGCGGTGTCGTCGAGGAACATGCCGAGACGATGGCGCGGTGGTGGTGGAACGACAAGCCCGGCCGTCGACGCTCGCGGCTGGAGGTTGGCGCACGCGTCCTTGCCGCCGGCCGCTGCGCTGGCGCCGCCGGGCTCCCCGCGCTCCACTGCGCGCCGTGCTCGAATCGCTGCAGGCCCTGATCGCCGTCCTCGCCGCCCTCGCCGTCGTCACCCTGCTCGCCCCGCGCCTGCGCCTGCCGCAGCCGCTCGCGCTGGCGCTGGCCGGCGTCGGCCTCGCGTTCCTGCCGTCGGTGCGCGCGCTGTCGCCGTCGCCCAACCTGATCCTGCTCGGCTTCCTGCCACCGCTGCTCTACGCCGACGCGTGGCAGACGTCGTGGCGCGACTTCCACCGTTGGCTGCGGCCGATCCTGATGCTGGCGGTCGGCCTCGTCGCGCTGACGATCCTCGTCGTCGGCCTGGTCGCGCACTGGTTCCTGCCGGAGCTGCCGTGGGCCGCGTGCTTCCTCCTCGGTGCGATCGTGTCGCCGACCGACACCGTCGCCGCGCAGGCGGTGCTCGAGAAGCTGCGGGTGCCGCGGCGCATGACCGCGATCCTCGGCGGCGAGAGCCTGGTCAACGACGCCACCGGCCTCGTCGGTGTGCAGATCGCCGTCGTCGTCGTGCTGCAGGGCGCGTTCTCGTGGGGCAGCGTGATCGGCCAGTTCGCGTGGGTCGCCGGCGTCGGCAGCGTGCTCGGCCTCGCGTTCGGCGGCCTGTTCGCGTGGCTCAACCGCTTCGTGCGCGAACCGAACGTCGCCTTCACCGTGTCGCTGCTGGCGCCGTACCTGGCGTTCGCGGTCGCCACCGTGCTCGGGGTCAGCGGCGTGCTCGCGGTCGTCGTCGCCGGCGCGGTCGGGGCGTGGCGCATCCACGTGATCCCGCCGGCCACGCGCATGGCGCTGCGCGCGTCGTGGTCGCAGGTGACGTTCCTGCTGAACGGCCTGTGCTTCCTCTACATCGGCCTCGCGTCGCCATGCCTGCTGCAGCGCGCGGTGGAAGGTGGCGCGCACCTGTGGCAGGCCGGCCTCGCGGTCAGCGTGGCGACGATCGGCACGCGCATCCTGTGGTGTTGGCCGAACGCCTACGTGCCGCTGTGGCTGTCGCCGAAGCTGCGTGCGCGCGAAGGCGGCTATCCGTCGCCGCAGGGCGTCACGCTGGTGTCGTGGTGCGGCGTGCGTGGCGCGGTGTCGCTGGCGGCGGCGCTGGCGCTGCCGATGCTCGACGACGACGGCAGCCCGTTCCCCGGCCGCGACGCGATCGTCGCCTGCACGCTGGCGGTGATCCTGACCACGCTGTTCGTGCAGGGTGGCACGCTGTTCCCGCTGGTGCGCTGGCTCGGGTTGCGCGACGACGGCACCACCGCCGCCGAGATGCGCGCCGCGCGCGAACGGCTGCTGCAGGCCGGCATCGCCCGCCTGGACGCGTTCTGCAGCGAACACAGCTGCCCGGTCGCCGTGCACCGCCTGCGCGAGTCGATGGCCGACGAACTGGCGTCGCTGCAGGCCGACGACGCGGCCGAACGCGCGCGCGCGTCGCAGCGCCTTTCGGTGTCGCGCGAGGTGCGCACGGCGGTGGCGGCGGCGCAGGAGACGGCGCTGCTGCGTTTGCGCGACGCGGGCTCGATCGACGACGAGGCCTACAACAAGCTGCTGGTCGAGCTCGACCACGCGCTGGTCGACGCCGAACGCGCGTAGTTCCCGCGGCGTTCAGCGAACGCGGACGCGGCAGTGGCGCGTGGCGTATCCAGGCAACGGCACGACGAAGCGGCCGCCCGGCATCGGCGTTTGCGAACCATCGGCGATGCGCACGCTGCCCTGTTCGACGCCGCGCACCTGCACCGTCGCCGACAACGGCTCGCGCGAGAGGGCCGCGACGAACACGTGCAATTCGCCGCCGTGCTCGTGCACGCGCACGGCGACGTGCTCGCTCCTCTTGCCGTCGACCAGCACCTCGACCTGGTCGTCGCAGCGCTGGCTGTTCAGCACCGGCGCCAGCGCCCGCAGCTCGGCGGCGACCGTGCGCACGGCGTCCTGCACGTCGGCGTGCGCGAGCAGCCCGGCTTCGACGAACTGCGGCCGGAACTCGTGGCAGAACCAGATCAGTCCGGACGCACCGGCAGCGATCGCCAACCATGCTTCGTCGCGCACCTGCTGCGGCGTCGGTCGCACTTCGGCGTCGTCGACGTGGCCGGTCTCGATGCACGCCCACACCGGTTTCTTGCCGTCGGTCCAGAAGCACAGCCGTTGCACGCCGCGGGCGACGAACTCGAGCTTGCCGCGGACGTCGCGGTGCGGATGCGTCACCGGATAGATGTCGAAGCTGCCGATGTCGCAGCCGCGCAGGTACTCGGGATAGTCCTCCGGATGGCCGTTGCGGCCGGCGCGGCCGTGCCAGCCGTCCCACGCCGCTCCCTGGCCGAGGTTCAGGAACACCGGGCGCCGCGGGTCCAGCCGCCGCAGCGCCTCGTAGTCGGCGACGACCTGCGCGGGCGCGATCGGCGGCTGCTGGCCGAAGAAGCGCCGGCCGCGCGCGTTGTCCGGCTCGTCGTTGTGCATCCACGCCAGGATGGTGCCGCTCTGGTCTTGGGCGCCGACCTCGTTGTGGTGGCAGATCACCGGCATCGACGCGGCGGCGAGGTCCTGCAGCTGCGCCTTGGTCGGGCCTTCCCACAAGCCGACGTAGAGCGTGACGCCGAGCTCGCGGTACTTCGCGGCGTTCGCCGGTTGCTGCAGCCAGACGCCGATCGGGAACCAGTTCGGGTCGAGAACGGTGCCGTCGCGGTGGAAGCCGGGGCGCGGCGGCGCCGCGGGCGATGGTGTCGCCGATGGCGCGACGGCTGGCGTCGGCGTTTGCGCGGCCATGGCGGCGAGCAGCAGGCTCGCCGTGGCGAGCGACGCAGTGGTTCGGCGGCGGGTCATCGCGGCAGTGTCGCCGAGTCTTCGGTTCTTGTCGCGTTGGCGTTCCTCGCTGCAAGGACGTGCCATCGCTTCGGTGCGCTGATCACCGCATCCAATCGAGCTGGGGTAGGTGTCGGATCAACGTAGCTCTCGGTGTCGAGCGCCAACCTCATTGCCACATCTCTGGGTCGACGCGGCGCTGCTCGTCGAGTGCTGCGGCCAGCTCCGGGGAATCGAGCCAGCTGCCGGCGATGCCACCGAGATCGCGCTGGGATGGGAGGCGGTCGCCTCGCAGTCCGAAGGCTCGTTGCAGGGCATCGATCACGACTTCGTTCGTGCTCTTGTTCTCCGAACGGGCACGTTCGCGGATCGCGCGGTCGAGGTCGGTGGGGAGGCTGCGGATCGTGTACTGCATGCACACATGTTCGTCGGCGCCTGCATGCTTCGCAATCGGCGGTAGCGTCCTGCCGGCGAGCCTCGACTCGAGCGCCGCTGCGCTTCTCCTGTTCGCCTCAGCCAGCAGCCTCGGCTGCGGCCCTGTCGCGCCCGCGCCACAGCGCCAGCGCCGCTTCGGTGGCGACCCAGATCGCCAGCGCCAGCAGCACGGCGGCGGTGACGGCGAGCAGCGCGTTCGGCGCGTTCACGATCTGCAGCACCAGCGCACTGGTCGTCATGCCCATCATGAACAGCATCGGCAGACCGACCGCGAGGCGCAGCCAGGTGCCGGCACCGCTGCGCGCGAGCCACAGCGACAGGCCGACCAGCGTCAGGCCGGCGAGCAGCTGGTTGATCGAGCCGAACAGCGGCCAGACGACCTTGTAGGCCGGCATCGGGTTGCCCTTGCCGTCGTTCACCGTCATCGCCACCAGGATCGCCGGCAGCGCCAGCGAGACGACGGTGCCGACCACTTCGCCGGTGCGCGTGCGCCAGCCGGTGAACTCGGTGAACAGGTAGCGCGCCAGCCGCGTCGCCACGTCGAGCGTGTCGTAGACGAACGTCGCGAACGCCAGCATGCCGAACGTCACCGCGAACGTCAGCGGCACGCCGAGCTGGTGCAGGAACGAGCCGATGCCGACGCCGAAGATCTTGTCGGCGCCGGCGCGCGCCAGTTCGCTGCCGGGGGCGAGCTGCATGACGCAGGCGAGCGCCAGCAGCGCGACCACGCCTTCGAGCAGCATGCCGCCGTAGCCGACCAGGTGCGCATCGGGCTCGCGGTCGATCTGCTTGCTGGTGGTGCCCGAACAGACGAGGCCGTGGAAGCCGCTGCAGGCGCCGCAGGCGATGGTGATGAACAGGAACGGCAGCAGCGTCTGGCCGGCTTGCCCCGGCGCCGTCGCGGTGAAGCCGCTGAACGCCGGCCAGTCGATCGCCGGGTTGGCGACGAACAGGCCGAGCAGGCCGCCGCCGAGCGTCAGGTAGAGGAAGAAGCCGCCGAGGTAGCCGCGCGGCTGCAGCAGGAGCCACACCGGCAGCACGCTGGCGATCGCGCAGTAGCCGAGGATCGTCCACGCCCAGTAGAGGCCCGGCAGCGGCGCTGGCGCGCGCAGGTC
>CANGSN010000082.1 GCA_947455805.1 Planctomycetota bacterium | reverse complement strand
TCGGGCTCGGCGCGCAGCACCTGCAGCTTCTGCGCGCTGCCGGCGGTCGCGCCGAGCCGTTCCTGCCGCTGCTCTGGCGGCGTCGGCCATTGACGATGAACCTGCGCAACCACCGCAAGCTGCTGGTGGTCGACGGCGCCATCGGCTTCCTCGGTGGCCGCAACATCGGCGACGAGTACCTGACCGACCGCATCGGCCAGCAGCGACCGTGGCTCGATGCGATGTTGGAGGTTCGCGGCCCGGTGGTGGACCGCATGCAGGACGTCTTCGTCGAGGACTGGTGCACGGCGACCGACGAGGTGTTGACCGACACGTTCCTGCTGCCCGGGCCGCCGTGCGGCGACGTCGAGATGGCGATCGTCGGCAGTGGGCCGGACCGCGAGCAGTCGGACCTCTGGTTCGCGATCGTCCAGGCGATCGCCGAGGCCGTACACTCCGTCGAGCTCAGTTCGCCCTACCTGGTGCCGCCGCCGAACCTGCTGTTCGCGCTCGAACTCGCCGTCGCTCGCGGCGTGCGGGTGCGCATCCACACCAACGGCCCGAAGGCCGAGGCCGCCGTGCTCTACCACGCACAGCGCAGCCACTACCGTCGGCTGCTGGCCTCCGGCATCGAGGTCCACGAGACGGTGCACGAGTATGTGCACGCGAAGCTGCTGGTCGTCGACGAGCGAGTGGTCGTCGTCGGCAGTGCCAACCTCGACCTGCGCAGTGAGCAGCTCAATTTCGAGATTGCCGCCGTCGCCGTCGATGCACCGGGGCTGGCCGCGCTGGTGGCTGCGACGCTGGCGCAACGCCGAGTTTCCTCGCGGCGGGTGCGGCTCGAGGACCTGCCGCAGCGGCCGTGGGCGCGGCTGCTCGACGGCGCCGCCGGCCTGTTGTCGCCGCTGCTTTGAGCGAGTGGCTGCGGCTTCTCAGCCGCGCACGATCTCCCAGATGTCGGCGCCGCAGAAGTCCCACGGCAGCCGGCCTTCGTCGCAGTCGCCGGGCGTCGGCGAGAACTGCACGTCGACCATGTAGATGATGCGGCCGGTGCGCTGGCCGATGTTGCACGCGCCGTGGGCGACGCCCGGCGGGATGCGCACGAGGCGGTCCTTGCCGTCGCCGAGCACGAAGCGCATGGTCTTGCCCTCGGTCGGCGAGCCTTCGCGCACGTCGTGCAGCACCAGCAGCAGCTTGTCGCACGGTGGCACATACCAGACGTCCGTCTGGCGGAAGTGCATATGGAATGCCTTGATCGCGCCCGGCTCCATCTCCGAGTAGTTGATCTGCTTGGCTTCGAAGCCAGGCAGCTGCGCGTGCATGCCGGCGTTGAGCCGGCCGAGCTCGGTGATGGCGCCGCCGTCGTCGTTGAAGCGCTTCAGCTCGACGATCTGCACGCCGTCGATGGTCGTGCGGCCGGCGTAGTCCTGGACGAAGAAGGCTGCTTGTGCCTTCGGGTTGATGCGAGTGCGGTTGGTGGGCTTCGGTGCGGTCACGGCGCGTCCTGCGGGATCGGGAGAACGCGCGGCATGCTTCGCTGCTGGCCCCTGCAATGCAAGGATGCAACCGCCATTCACCGGCGTGCAAGGAGACGACGCAGCCGGGCGGATTGCTTCGAGCTCGTGGTCGATGGCGCCCGCGTCGCGGCTGCCCCGGAATCCGAGCGACCTGTCGCCCCGTGGGCGAGCCAGCTGCGGTGTGGGGCGGCGCCGCGACATGCACGGCGCCGCGGGCTTCGCGTCACTTCGCGGGCGTCGCCGTCGACTGCCGCCACGGCTTCTCGGGCGTCGGCGCCGCCATGTCGAGCACGAACTCGACGACGAACTCGGCGTGCTTCTTGGCACCCTGCAGCGCCACCGTGGTGAAGTGCAGCTTCGCCTTGGTCTTGCCGCTCTCACCCGCCTCCATCGTCAGCGCGCCGACCATCGGGGCCGCGACCGCCTTCGGAGCAGAGGCCTTCCACGTCGCCGCGACCTTGCCGTCGTTGCCGTAGAGCAGGAACATCGGGTCCGCGATCGGCACCTGCATGCCTTCGATGCGGACGAACTTGAGCGTGCCGTCGGCGGCCTCCTTGCCGGCGATGTCGTCGTCGGTCAGGCCGAAGCGGGTCACCACCTCGCGCCACTTGCGTTCCTTGTCCTGGGTCGCCTGGTCCTTGTCCTTGTCGTCCTTCTTCTTCTTGTCGGTCAGCATCTTGTGGCCCTGCTTGACCGCCTCGATCAGCTCCTTCGGCACGCCGCTGTGACGGTAGAGCAGGGTGTAGATGCCGGCTGGCGCCGCGGGCTCGGCGAGCGGCGTGGTGATCACCAGCGTGCCGACCAGCATCGGCGACAGCTGGCTCTTCTCGACCAGCTTGTTCAGCTCGGTCGACTTCTCCTTCGACAGGAAGTTGATCGGCGCGAACGAGACGCCGTGGTAGGCGGTCGGGAAGCCGTTGTCGCCGAGGTCGTAGCGCTCGGCGCCGAATTGGGCGCCGAGGTCGGGTTCTTGCTCCTCGCCGAACCAGTTGCGGTTGTAGGTGCCCTGCAGCCGGCTGAAGATCATGTCGTAGCCGGGCTTCATCGACTTCGCCAAGCGGAAGCCGAGCATCTCCAGGGTGTCGTCGACCTGGCACGGGCGCCGCGCGTCGATCAGCAGCATCGTCGGGGCCTGGGAAGCGTTGTAGGCGCCGCCCTTCGCGATCACCTTGTCGGCGCGCCACTCGGGCTCCTTCAGCTCGGCCAGCTGCTTCACCGACTTCGCGTCCTTGCCGATCTCCTTCCACTGCGTTGCGTAGAGCTCGTTGCCGTTGATCGGCGCGAAGCCGAGATTGGCCACGAACTGCCAGATGTGCCCATGCAGGTCGGTGTGGCCGTAGGGACCGGCCATACCGCCGCCGACCGGCTTCAACGTCATGTCCTTGCCCTCGGCGATGCGCAGGGTCTCCAGCAGCGCGTTGCTGAACTTGGCACCGCCGTCCGGCTTGTCCGACGGCCAGATGTTGTCCGAATCGCCGCGCGAGGCGCGGGTCAGTTCGGCTTCGGTCGGCAGACGCATGCCGAGCGACCCGGCGAAGTCGTTGGCGTCGCGCCAGCTGATCATCGTGACCGGCAGGTCGTCGATGGGCTCGCCCTTGTCGTCCTTCAGCGCGTAGGGCAGCTCCTTGTAGTTGGCATCCCAATACAGCAGGAACGCGCGCTTCTGTTTCGGGAACTGCTTGTCGATCTCCTCGCGGCGCTTCTCGAAGTCGTCCTTGCGGCCGACCATCCACCAGTGCAGTGGCATGCGCACCTTGCCGGCGCTGGCGCGAACGTACGGCTCGTATTCGCTGTTCTTGACCGGCGCCTTGGCCAGCAGGAACGCCGGCACTTCGGTCTTCTTGCGACCGAGTGTGCGCACCTCGAGCTTGAGGCTCGTGAACAGCTTCTCCGCCGCGCGCTTGACCGCTTCCTTGGGGGCGCTCGGGTTGGCGACCTGGCATGCGGCCTCGAACAACTGTTGCCAGTCGAGGCCCACGTCCACAGTGCCGGCGGGCACCGGCAGGAGGAAGGCGGGCAAGCCGGTCATGTCGACGTTGCCGGCGGCAGTGGCCTTGTCCTGGCCCAGGAGCGGGCCGAGCAGCGTGCCGAACGAGAGCGCCGCCAACAGCGGCGCGCGGAACTGGGTCAGTTGCATCGTGCGATGGGGAGGCGGGGGACGCTGGAAGCAGGCGCGGTCGCCGACCGCGGTTGCGAGGGGGCTCGCATGCTAGCCAGACGCCGAGGGGTCTGGCCACGATTGTCCAGCGCGCGGCGTCGTTGCCAAGGGCCGCCCCTGGCAGTGCTCGTCGCGCCGGTCGCAGCGCACCGGCGGCGTCGCGCCGCCGCCAATCGGGTGGGGTTCGTGCCCGGCGCGGGCCTGTTGCCGGGCGCGACCGCGGTCAGAACAGCTGGTCGCGGTTCGGCGAGAAGAACCGGTAGCCCAGGCGCTCGAGCCCATCGGCGACCAGGTGGGCGAGGTCCGGGTCGAACTGCTTGCCGGCCTGCTCACGGAACAGAGCCACGATCTTCGGCAGCGGCCAGGCCGGCTTGTAGCTGCGCTGCTCGGCCAAGGCATCGTAGACCTCGGCCAGCACCAGGATGCGGCCCGGCAAGGCGACGTCTTCGCCGTGCAAGCCGTTCGGGTAGCCCTTGCCGTCCCAGCGCTCGTGGTGCTGGTAGACCCAGGTGCGCACGTTCTCGTGCTCGGTCAGTTCGGCCAGCACTTCGTAGCCCATCGCCGGGTGGCGCTTGATGACGTCGAACTCATCGGCGGTCAGCGGCCCCGGCTTGGTCAGGATGTGGTCGGGGATGCCGATCTTCCCGATGTCGTGCAGCAGGCCGGCCAGCCGCAGCGAGGCGCGGTCCTCGGCGCCGACGCCGCAGCGCTGCGCCAGCACGTCGGTGTAGCCGACGACGCGGGCGGCGTGGCCGCTGGTGGTGGGGTCCTTCATCTCGATGGTGCGTGGCAGCACCGAGGTCAGCACCTTGTTGGCCGACTCGAGCTCTTGGTTGCGGCGCGCCAGTTCGGTCTCCTGGATCACGCGGTGGCAGGTGGCAAGCAGGTGCTGGGCATCGACCGGCTTGACCACCATGTCGGCGACGTGGCTGCGCAGGGCTTCTTGCGCGCCATCGAACGTAGGTCGCCCGGTCAGCACGATCACTGGCGGCTGCGGGTGCTGCTGGCGGGCGACGTCGGCGATCTGCACGCCGAGATCGGAGTCGCCCAGGTAGAGGTCGGTCAGCACCAGATCGAAGCGCTCGGCGTGGATCGTGTTCACGGCGTGGCGCAAGGTGGTCACGCTGGTCACGTCGTAGCCGGCGTGCTCGAGGATGCGGCGCAGTCCGCGCAGCACGTCGACCTCGTCGTCGACGAGCAGCACCTTCTGCACCTGACCGTTGGCGCGCCGTGGTGTCATGGGCCCGGGCGCGCCGGCGGTCGACCAGTTGTTGCGAGCAGAAGGCGCAGCGAAGGCGTCGCTGGGCCACGAGGAGGTTGCATGGGGGAGTCTCATGTCTCGCGTCCCGTTCTCAGATCCGGGAGAGAGCTCGAAGCTCGGAGGGCCGTATGCGTGGCCGAGTCTCCACAGGGACATGGGCTTCTCAACAGCGTTCTGGGGAAACTGTGGAGAGTTTTGGTGTGGAGCCCGGAGGGAAGGAGCTCCCTGCAAACGCCGTGTCATCGGTGGTTCGGTGCCTGGATTCCACGGCTGTGCGCACCGCGGTTCGGGTTCGTCGTTGCGTTGGCGGGAACGCTCTCCACAATGCCCGCCCGCTTCGCATGCCGCCTCCGATCACGCGCCAGGTCGACCCGTCCGCCGCCGGCATGCGGCTCGACGTGTTCCTCGCCAGCCAGCCGGAGGTGGGCGGCCGCGCGCTGGCCAAGCAGCTGGTCGACGACGGCAAGGCGACGGTCGACGGCCGGCGCGCCAAGCCGGGCCTCTACCTCGAGGCCGGGCAGCAGGTGGTGTTCACCGTCGACATCGCGGTCGTGCGCGATCCGTTGGCGCCGGACCTGCCGCTGCCCGAGGTTCGGGTCCTGTTCGACGATCCGCACCTGTGTGCGATCGACAAGCCGGCCGGACTCGCCGCCCATCCGGCCGAGGACAAGTCGGTGGTCGCGCACACCGTCGCCAGCTGGGCGCGGGCGCGCTTCGGCGAGCTGCCGACGGCGCCCGACGCGCACCGCCCAGGCATCGTGCACCGGCTCGATCGCGACACCTCCGGGGTGATGGTCGTCGCCAAGACCGAGTTGGCGATGGCGGCCTTGCGCCAGCAGTGGAAGGAGCGCGCGGTGCGCAAGGAGTATCGCTGCCTTGTACACGGCGAGCCGCGCTTCCAGAGCGACTGGATCGAGCGGCCGATCGCCACCGACCCACGCCACCCCGACCGCATGACGGTGGTGACCGAAGGTGGCCGCGAGTCGCAGACCTTCTACGAAGTGCTCGAACGCTTCCGCGGCTTCGCCCACGTGCGCTGCGAGCCGAAGACTGGCCGGACCCACCAGATCCGCGTGCACATGACGTCGATCGGCCACTCGCTGGTCGGCGACCGCGTCTACCGTTCGCGCATGCGCCAGCACGACGCGCTGCCCGCCGGTGCGCCGTCGCCGGGCCGCCAGTGCCTGCACGCGCACCGTCTGGCGATCGCGCATCCGGTGACCGACGAGCCGCTGCAGTTCGAAGCGCCGCTGCCGGCCGACATGCAGGCGCTGCTGCAGTGGCTGCGCAGCCACGCGCGCGCGACCTAGCGGCCGCGGGATTGCGTGCGCGCCGGCGCCGGTCCGCTACCCTGGCCGGACTCCACGGAGGCCCATGCACAGTCGCTGGTCGGACGACGAAGCTCGTGACTACTGCCAACGCCTGGCTGCGCACGGCGAAGCGCTGGCGCTGCGCGTCTACACCTCGCACCTGCTCGGCCGCGAACCCGAGCTGGTGCTGCACGGCGGCGGCAACACGTCGGTGAAGACCACGGCGCTCGACCTGCTCGGCCGCAGCGTCGAGGTGCTGTGCGTGAAGGGGAGCGGCAGCGACCTTTCGCAGGTGGAGCCGGCCGGCCTGCCGGCGGTGCGCCTCGCCCCGCTGCGCGAACTGCAGCAGCTCGACCGCTTGTCGGACGCGGCGATGGTCGACGCACTGCGCGGTGCACTGCTGTCGAGCCGTTCGCCGAACCCGTCGGTCGAGGCGCTGCTGCACGCGTTCCTGCCGCACGCGTTCGTCGACCACACGCATGCCAACGCGATCCTGGCGTTGACCGACCAGCCGGATCCGGCTCTGCACGTGCGTGCTGCGCTCGGCGACCACGTGTTGGTGCTGCCGTGGATCATGCCCGGCTTCCCGCTGGCGAAGGCGGTCGCCGCGGCCCACGCCGCGCGGCCGGACGTGCGCGGCATCGTGCTCAGCAAGCATGGCCTGTTCACGTTCGGCGCCACCGCGCGCGAGAGCTACGAACGCACGATCGAGCTGGTGGACCAGGCCGAACGCTACCTGCGCCGCCAGCTCGGCGGCCCGCCGGCGATGCTGCTCGGCGATCCAGCACCGCTGCCGGCCGGCGAGCGCCGCGCGTTCCTGCAGCAGGTGCTGCCGATCGTGCGCGGGGCGCTGGCGCAGTCGGTCGACACGCCGCTCGGGGCGATGTGGCAGCGCGTCGTCGCCGACGCTCGCTGCAGCGACCTCGTCGCGTCGTTCGGTGCGCACCCGATGGCGCGCGAACTGTGCCACAGCAACCCGATCACGCCCGACCACGTGATCCGCACCAAGGGGCCGTACTTGTTCCTGCCGCGCGCCGTCGCCGCCGACGGCGACGCCTGTCGGCGCGAGGTGCAGCACTACGTCGCCACCTACCAGAACTACTACGATCGCTGCGCACGCCAACGTTCGGGCCGCATGCTGCGGCCGTTGCCGAACGTGGTCGTGCTCGAGGGCGTCGGCGTGGTCGCGTTCGCGTCCTCGCGCAAGGCTGCGCGCATCGCCGCCGACATCGCCGAGCCGACGCTGCGGGTCAAGGCCGAGGCGCACGCGCTCGGCCGCTTCGTGCCGCTGACCGACGACGAACTGGCCGAGATGGAGTACTGGCCGCTCGAGCTGGACAAGCTCGGCAGCGTCGTCGAGCCGCCGCTCGCCGGCCAGGTGGCGCTCGTCACCGGTGCCGCGGGTGCCATCGGCAGCGGGGTCGTCGCGTCGCTGCTCGCCGCCGGCGCCTGCGTCTACGCCACCGACGTCGACCAGGCGCGGCTGGCCGTGGCGATGGCGCGCTGCAACGCCGGCCCCGGCCAGCTCGCCACCGGCGTGCACGACATCACCGACCCGGCCCAGGTGGCGGCGATGTTCGACGATTGCGCCGGCACGTTCGGCGGCGTCGACGTCGTCGTGCCGAACGCCGGCATCGCGCACGTGAGCCGCCTCGATCGCATGGACGCGGAGCGTTTCGCCAGGGTGATGGCGGTCAACACCACCGGCACCTTGCACGTGCTGAAGGAAGCGGCGCGCGTGCTGCGCGCGCAGCGCACCGGCGGCAGCGTCGTCGTGCAAGCCAGCAAGAACACGTTCGCGCCGGGTGCAGGCTTCGGCGCCTACTCGGCCAGCAAGGCGGCGGCGCTGCAACTCGCCCGCATCGCCGCCCTCGAGTTCGCCGAGTTCGGGGTACGCGTCAACGTCATCAACGCCGACGCGGTGTTCGGCGACGAGCAGGTGAAGAGCCAGCTGTGGGAGACCGTCGGCCCCGACCGCATGGCCGCGCGCGGCCTCGACGCCGACGGCCTGCGCGCCTTCTACCAGAAGCGCTCGCTGCTGCAGGTGCCGGTGCTGCCGCGCCACGTCGGCGAAGCGGTGGTGTGGTTCGCCAGCCAGCGCACGCCGACCACCGGGGCGGTGTTGCCGGTCGACGGCGGCCTGCCGGAGGCGTTCCCGCGATGAGCGCGCCCGCGTCCCCGCTCGCACCCGCAGCCGCGCCGGCGATCGAACTGGTCGCCGTGCACAAGAAGTTCGTCAATGGCAAGCAGACGACGGTCGCCGTCGACGGCCTCGACCTCGTCGTGCAGCGCGGCGAGGTGTTCGGCCTGCTCGGGCCGAACGGTGCCGGCAAGACGACGACGATCGAGATGTGCGAAGGCCTGACCGAGCCCGACGCCGGCACCGTGCGTGTGCTCGGCCGGCAGTGGGGCCGCGGCGAGGACGACGCCATCCGCGCGCGGATCGGCGTCTGCCTGCAGAAGACCGAGTTCCACGAGAAGGCGACCGTGCGCGAAGTGCTGCAGCTGTTCGCGTCGTTCTACGGCCGCGGCCGCGCCGTCGACGAGGTGCTGGCGCTGGTGTCGCTGCAGGAGAAGGCGAACGCGCGGCAGTCGACGTTGTCCGGTGGCCAGCGCCAGCGGCTCGCCGTCGCCACCGCCCTGGTCGGTGCGCCCGAGCTGCTGTTCCTCGACGAGCCGACCACCGGCCTCGACCCGCAGTCGCGGCGGCAGCTGTGGGACGTCGTGCGCGCGTTCCGCAAGGGCGGCGGCACCGTGGTGTTGACCACGCACTACATGGACGAAGCGCAGCAGCTGTGCGACCGCATCGGCATCGTCGACCGCGGGCGGCGCAGCGCGCTCGGCACACCGACCGAACTGATCCGCACGCTCGGCGCCGAGCACTTCGTCACCGCCGAGGTCGACGACCCGACCGGCGCGATCGCTCTGCCGGCGCTGCTGGCGCTGCCCGACGTCGTCGCCGCCGAACGCGACGGCCGCGAACTGCGCCTGACGGTGCGTTCGGTGCACACGGCGCTGCCGGCCCTGCTGGCGCTGCTGGTGCGGCACGCGGTGCCGCTGCACGGCCTCGCCACGCGCAGCGCCACGCTCGAGGACGTGTTCGTGCACCTGACCGGACGTCACCTGCGGGAGGACGCCGCATGAGGCGCGCTGTCGTCACCGCGGTGGCCCTGACCACCTTCCGCGAGTTCTGGCGCAGCAAGGAGGCCGTGTTCTGGACCTACGGCTTCCCGGTGCTGATGGCGCTGGTGCTCGGCTTCGCGTTCCAGCCGGGGCCGCTGCCCCAGGTGCCGGTCGCCGTCGTCGCCGCCGAGCCCGCCGGTGCTGCGGTCGGCGCGCTGCAGGGCGAACCCCGTCTC
>CANGSN010000081.1 GCA_947455805.1 Planctomycetota bacterium | reverse complement strand
TAGTATACCTACAGAGGAGCCGGCTTCGCAAGCCGGTGGAACGAGCGCGAAAATAGGGACCGCGCCCACGCAGCCCAAGATCCCTCGCCAAACCACGGTGCCGCCGGACTTACGGCAGGAGGGCCTCAGCTACTTCCGGAACCGCTGCCCACGCTCCCGCCCCCACCATCACCGACCTTCGGCAGAACCACCTAACTCCGCGCCGAGATGTCCGGCCAGCCCCGCACCGGGAAGCCCTTCCGGCCCCGCACCCGATCCGGCCCCCTGACCACCGCCCACCCCGAACCCGGCATCGAGCCCCTCGAGCGGACTCCGGATTCCGAACGGTCCACGGTTCAGCACGTGCGTGTAGATCATCGTCGTGCGCACGTCCGCATGGCCAAGCAGCTTCTGGATCGTGCGCAGGTCGGTCCCACTTTCGAGCAGGTGCGTCGCGAAGGAATGGCGCAGGGTGTGGCACGAGGCCCGCTTGGCGATGCGCGCACGGACGACCGCTTCGTGCACGGCCTTCTGGACCGCACTCTCGTGGAAGTGATGGCGGCGGCGCTGGCCGGTCTCGGGATGGAGGTAGGTGCGCGTCGCCGGGAAGAACCACTGCCAGGCCCATTCGCGGCCGGCGTTGGGCAGCTTGGCGGCGAGTTGGAACGGCAGTTCGACCCAGCCGGCACCGCGGCGGAGGTCGTCCTGGTGTTGGCGTTCGGCTTCGGCGCGATGGCGTAGCAGGTCGGCGCGCAGCGGGGCGGGAAGAAGGGTCTGGCGGTCCTTGTCGCCTTTGCCGGCGCGCACGGTGAGGCAGCCGCGGTGGAAGTCGACGTCCTTGATGCGCAGCTGCACGGCTTCGAGCAGGCGCAGGCCGGAGCCATAGAGCAGGCCGGCGACGAGGCGGGTGGTGCCTTGCATGGCGGCGAACAGGGCGGTGACTTCGCTGCGGTCGAGCACGACCGGGAGGTGTTCGCGCGGCGAGGCGCGCACGAGCTGGTCGAGCCATGGCAGGTCGACGTGCAGGACTTCGCGGTAGAGGAACAGGATGGCGGCGAGGGCCTGGTTCTGCGTGGCCGGGGCGCAGCGTTCGGTGACGGCGAGGTGGGTCAGGAAGGAAGTGACATCGTCGGCGCCGAGCTCGCGCGGGTGGCGCATGGCGTGGAAGCGGACGAAGCGGCGGAACCAGTGGAGGTACGCGTCTTCGGTGCGCGGGCTGTAGCTGCGGGTGCGCAGCGCCGCGGCGAGGCGGTCGGACAGGCGGAGTTCGCTCATGCCCTTCTGGTGCACGCTTGCGGGGCCGCGGTCGCAGAGTTGGGCGAAATCTGCAGCAGACGGGAGCGAACGGGCGGGAGGGCGGCGGCAAGCGCAGTAGGGCGTGCGAGAGGAGCGAACGGCGTCAGCGATCGGCCGACAGCCGCACGCGCACGAGGAAGTCGTGCAGCGCCTCGGCGACATCGTTCGGCAGCGACACGGGCAGCGGCGACGTGGCGGGTGCGGCCTTCAACTCGGCGAGCAGGCGTTCGAACTGCTGGCGATGGAACGGCAACTCGGCGGCGTCGAGCGTGCCCTGTTCGGCACCTTGGCGTTTGCGGGCAATCAGCTCCGCGACGTGCGGCTGCCTGGCTGCGGCGTCGAGCACGGTGAGGTCGGCGATCAGTTCGCCGGTGCGCAGCAGGTGCAGGCCGGTCAGCAGGACGCGATAGACGTAGAGCAGCGGCTTGACGCGCGGCGGGTCCTCGCCGGCGAACAGCTGCCATTGGCTCACAGCGAAGCCGAGATAGTGGCGCACGTGCTGGCGGGTGACACAGCGGCGGCCGAGCTCACACAATTCGGTGTGGAACGGGGTGGTGACGACGACCAGCGGCGACAGCAGTTGCTCGAGCACATAGCCGTTGGGCTTCGCCATCAGGCGCACGAACTTGCCGACATCATGGGTGACGAGGTCGAGGTCGAGGCCCTGCTCGTCGGCCATGCGTTCGAGGGTCTCGGGGCCGCGGCGCAGGCCGATCACTTCGCGCAGCGGCAGCACGTGCACGCCGCGTAGGTCGAAGTCGGAGTCGGGCGACGGGAAGCCGTAGAGGTGCGCCCCACTGATCGTCGCGAACAGCAGCGGGCGCGGGTGCGCCTTGGCGATGGCGTGGAGGCGGGGATCGGCGGCGACGTTCACGGCAGCGTGTCCTCGAGGGCCAGGCGGCGCGCGCGGCGCAGGAAGGCGTCGGCGCGCTCGTAGTCGGGGCGAACGGGCAACGACGTCACAGCCGCGGCGGCGGTGAACTGCTGGTGCAGCTGCTGCCGCCACGCTTCGACCTCGGCCCACGGCAACACCCCATCACGCACGGCGAGCAGGCGCTCGCGCAGCGGCCCGACCGCGACCGGCACCTCGCCGGTGGTCAGCACGTGCACGCCGGCGGCGAGCAGGCGCAGCAGGTGCATCACGTGCTTCCACTTCGGCGCGCCATGCTGGCGCACGTCGGCTTCGATCTTGCGGAACTGCGAGGCGACGTAGCCAGAGTAGGTCTGGAACACGAGCTGCGACAGGAAGCACGAACGCATCGCCAGCAGTTCGCGGCCGAGCGCCGTGCTGTGCTCGACCTGCGGCGACCACAGGCACTCGAGCACGTTCGGATTGGCCTTCAGCGCCATGACGACGAACTTCTGCAGCTCCCAGTAGGTCTCCTGGGCCGGCTCGTCGTCGATCTGCTCGGGCACGCCGAACAACGACCAGTGCAGTTCGGCCGGCGGCAGGAACACGCCGCGGCGGTCGGTGTCGCTGCCCGCGTGCTCGAGGCCGTAGGCGCGCGAACCGACGACGACGCGCAGGATCACGCGTTCGAACAGGGCCGAGCCGCCGAGTTGGGCGCCGAGCGGCGGGCCTGCGAGTTCGCGGTCCTGGTAGCGCGCCAGCGTCGCCAGCTGGTCGCGGCGCAGCGACAGCTCCGCACCGTCGACGAGGCGCACCCAGTACGGATGCTGCAGGTCGTTCGGCGCCTTCAGGATCGTGCCGAGCGCGCCGCGAGGAACGCGCACGCCGCCGGCGTCACCGCGCAGGTCCGTGGTGGTCACCACCTGCGTGCCGACCGGCAGGATCGGCAGCTCGCCGCGCGGCCCGGTCACGTCACTTCCCGGTCTGCAGGATCTTCTGCACGACGTTGGTCGTCGAGCGGCCGGCGACCAGCGGCACCAGCACGACCTGGCCGCCGTGCTTCTCGACCCACTCCTGGCCGACGACGCCCTTGTCGCGCCAGTCCTCGCCCTTGGCGAGCACGTGCGGCGTGACCTTCTCGATCAGCAGCTTCGGCGTGTCGTCGTCGAACGGCACCACATAGTCGACCGCCTGCAGCGCTGCGAGCACGGCGGCGCGGTCGTCGAGCGTGTTGAACGGCCGGCCCGGGCCCTTCTGCTGGCGCTGCACCGAGGCGTCGGTGTTGACCCCCACCATCAGCGCGTCGCCATAGGTGCGCGCCTTCTGCAGGTAGTCGCAGTGGCCGGCGTGCAGGATGTCGAAGCAGCCGTTGGTGAACACGAGGCGACGGCCCTCGGCGCGCAAGCGGCTCGCCACTTCCGCCGCTTGTTCGTGCGTCAGGATCTTGCCTTCGCTGCCCGGCGCGGTGTCGCCGAGGCGGGCCAGGATCTCGCGGCGGCTCGGCGCCCAGGTGCCGACCTTGCCGACGGTGATGCCGGCGGCGTGGTTGGCAAGGCGCAGGCTCTCCTCGAGGCCGACGCCGCAGGCGCGCGAGTAGGTGAGCACCGCGACGACCGTGTCGCCGGCACCGGTGACGTCGAACACAGCTCGAGCCTCGGTCGGCAGGATCTTGTGCGAGCCGTCGCCGGTCTCGAAGAAGATGCCGTCCTTGCCGAGCGTGATCACCGCGGTCTGGATGCCGGTGATGTCGCGCAGTCGCCGCGCCGCCCGGTGCATGTCATCCGTGGTGCGGATCGACACCGAGGTCGCCGCTTCGGCCTCTTCGCGGTTGGGCGTCAGCAGGTCGACGCCGCGGTAGATCGAGTAGTCCTTGCCCTTCGGGTCGACGACGACGACGCCGCCCTGCGACTTCGCCGCGGCGATCGCCGCCTGGATGATGCGCGGCGTCAAGACACCCTTGCCGTAGTCGCTGAGCAGCACGCTCTTCCACGGGAACGGCCGCTGCTCGAGCAGCGCCAGCATCTGCGCCTCGGCCGAGCCGGCGACCGGCGCTCTGCTCTCCTCGTCGACGCGCAGCACCTGCATCGTCTTCGCGACGTAGCGCGTCTTGCGCGTCGTCGGCCGCGTGCTGTCGACGACCAGCGCCTGGGTGTCGATGTCGGCATCCTGCAGCAGCTGGCGCAGCGTGCGTCCGCCTTCGTCGTCGCCGATGACGCCGAGCACCGACGTCGAGGCGCCGAGTTCGCGCAGGTTGGCGGCGACGTTGCAGGCGCCGCCGAGCAGGTAGCGTTCTTCGCCCGCCTCGAACACCAGCACCGGCGCTTCCGGCGACACACGCTGCGCCTTGCCGTCGGCGTAGCGGTCGAGGATCAGGTCGCCGACGACGAGGATGCGCGTCGTCGGCAGGGCTCCCAGGATCTCGGCGAGACGGCGGTTGGTGGCGGCGCTCATCAGCGTGGCTCCGACAGGCAGCCGCGGGCTTCGGCGGTGCACAGGATGGCCTGGTGCAGCAGCGGCAGCACGATCTCGTGCATCGCCAGGATCGACTTGCCTTCCTTCGGCGGGCGCTGCACGACGTTGGTGAACGCGCGGTACTGCTGCAGCATGTCGAAGTTCGCGGTCAGGAAGTCCTGGCCGAGCTGGCCGCGGTTGCGCGCGATCGACACCGCCTTCAGGAACACCTCGGGCATGATCACGGCCGAACCGATGTTCAGCCACACGCCGTGCTCGAGGCGGCCGACGGTGTCGGCGAACGTCCAGAAGTCGCGCTGCGTCGCTGCCCCGAGTGCCGCACCGTCGAGCTCCGGATCCATGTGCGTGATGTCGCAGCCGAACGCGACGTGGATCGTCGCCGGGATGCGAAGGCGCGCCGCTTCGGCGAACACCGACAGGTGGCGGTACGGCAGCTCGTCGTCGAGGATCTGCCGGCCGATCGCCTCGCCGAGCCCTTCGTTGCGCTCGCCGGCGCGCTTCGTGGCGCCGTTCAGCCCGGTCATCGTCTCGCGCCAGAAGCCGAACGAACCGTCGGGCAGGTTCTGCGCGACGTCTTCGCTGGTGGCACCCTGGTAGGCCGTCTCCCAGTCGTGGATCGCCGACGCGCCGTTGGTGGCGACGTGCGTCACCAGGCCGCGGCGCATCAGGTCGATCAGCAGCGGCGACAAGCCGACCTTCAGCACGTGCGCGCCGAGCGACACGCCGACTTCGCGGCCCTGCTGGCGGGCGGTGACGACGCGGTCGACGACCTGCTTCAGCGCCTTGCTGCCGTAGATGTCCGGCAGCGCCTCGAACCACCGCAGGAAGCCGTCGACCGGCGGCAGGACCTTGGCGAAGTCCTCCTTGCGCACGAGGTTCTTGCGTTCGGCGAGCGGACGGATGCGCAGCGGGCGAGGCGGCGGAGACGAGTTCGGATCGGCCATCGGCAGCCGGGCATCGTGCAGGTGCAGGCGGTGCCGGTCCAGAGTTCGGCTCGGGCGGCTGGTTCCGGCGTGCGATTTCCGTCGGCAGCGCCCGTGGCACTGCGCCGGCGCGCCGAAGGCACGGCGCCGTGGCGTCGAAGATTCTCCGGTCGGATGTAACCGGAAGGGCGGAACCCGACACAGAAGAGGTCGGCGCCGGGGTGCGCCATACGAGGAACTTCACGGTGCTACCATGCCGACCATGCTGGACGCGACGCCGGTCACTGCCGAGCAACTCTTGGCCCTGCGCGAGCCGGGCTACCGCCATGAACTCGTCGCCGGGGAGCTGCGGCGCATGAGCAACGCCGGCTGGTGGCATGGAGCCGTCGCCGCCGCAGTGTGCGAGCACTTGCGACGGCACGTGCGCGAACACCGACTCGGGCTCGCCTTCGCCGAGACCGGCTTCGTGCTGGCGCGCAACCCGGACACGGTGCGTTCGCCCGACGCCGCGTTCGTGCGGATCGAACGCTTGCCGCCGGCAGCGGGCCGCGGCTACTTCGACGGCCCCCCGGACCTCGCGGTCGAGGTCACGTCGCCGAACGACGGATACGACGACGTGCACGCCAAGGTGCACAGCTGGCTCGCGCACGGCGCCTGCGAGGTGTGGGTCGTAGCCGCCGGTCCGCGCCACGTCGTCGTGCACCGGCAGGACGGCACGTCGGTCGTGTCCGGCGAGGGCGACGTGCTGCGTGGCAGCCGCGTGCTGCCGGAGTTCGCCATCGCCGTGCGCGAACTGTTCCCCGCGATCGGGTGAGCTCGCGCCAGCGGCGTCGACCGGAGTCGACGCCGCGCCTGTCGCTCAGCGATACACGATGCGCAGCTCGAGCACTTCGCTGACGCCCTGCGTCTTGTCGAGCACCAGGTCGAAGCGCACCATCGTCGCGTAGTCGCGGTTCACCGACGTCGGGCCCGCGGCGAGCTTGCTGCGCCACGGACCGACCGAGCCCGGCGCCACGGTGCCGGTCAGCGGATCGAAACGGCCGCCCTGGAAGCGCAGCTGCACCGGACCCGCCGGGTCGTCGGCGGCGAGCGGCGACAGGCTCGCATCGTCGCTGAACAGCACCGGCAGGCCGTTGATGCGCACCAGCAGTTCGTAGCGCACGTAGACCGGCAGACCCGGCGACGACGGCAGCAGCCAGATCGAACGCGAACCGGTGCGCGCGTCGACATCGGTCAGTGTGCCGGTGTTGGTGCCGGGGGTGAACGCCGGCACACCGGTGCCGGTGAAGACGATGCCGCCGAACGGCTGCTCGATGCGGTAGAAGCCGTTCGAGCCGGCACCGGCTTGCGCCTGCACAGCCAGTGACGCCGTGATGACGCCGCCGACGCGGCTGCCGAGACCACCGGACGTGTCGACGGCGCCGGCGAACTGCACGAGGCCGTCGGCTTGCAGAAGCACCGAGCCACCGGAGCCGCCGCCGCCCGGCGACGAGATGCCGAAGATCGTGTCCTGCACGAGCGGAGAGCCAATGGGATCGTCGCCCAGGATCAGCACGCCATTGCCGCCGCGGGAACGCAGCGCCGCAGCGCTGCCGACGACGAGGTTGCCGCCGGCGCGGATCGCCAGCGCACCACCACCGCCAGTGCCGGCATGGCCAGCAAGGAAGCGCTCACCAATCGAGGTCGCCGCCGACCCCTGCAGCAGCCCGAACGTGTGCGAGCCGCCACCGCCGCCACCCGAGCCGCCGACCAGGAAGTGGTCGAGCGAGCGGAAGCCGACCGGGGCCGGCTGCGGCAACGGCAGCAGCGGGAACGCGTTCGCCTGCGGCACGGGAGCCGAGCTGAACGGCTGCTGGCCGATGCCGGTGCCGATCACGGGCAGGGTCGGCCCCACGCCAGCGAGCATGTAGCCGCCGCCACCACCGCCGCGCGAGAACGCCGCGCGCCAGACCGACACCAACTGCGTCAGTGCCGTGGCGTTCAGCCCGGTGCTGGCCGCCAGCGGCGCGCCAGCACCGGCGGTGCCGATGGCCTGCGCCAGGTAGGCGTGCGCCGCCGAAACGCGCACGTCCTCGCCGTTCTGGCCATTGTTGAGGAACACCGTCACGCCGCCGACGACCTGCGTCGCGGGGCCGTTGCCGTCGCACTCGTTGCCGCCGTTGCCGCCGCGTCCACCACCGGGGCCGCCGGCCCCACCGACCTGGCCCTGGGCCAGCTGGTTGACGGGCCCGCGCGCGTTGAAGGTGCTGACGCGCTGGCCGTTGCCGAGGCCGGCCTGCCCGATCACTGCCGGCATCTCCGCTGCGGACACGTCGATCGTGCCCTGCACGTCGACGCGGCCGCGCACGAACAGCTGCACCGGCGCGCTGCCGACGAAGCGCACGGTCACGCCGGCCGGCACGACCAGGTCGGAGAAGAAGAAGCGGCCATCGGTGACCACTTCGCTCTGCCCGGACAACGTCGCCGAAGCCGGGATCGTCTGGTTGTCGGTGTTCCACTCGAACACGTTGTTGCCGAGGCTCTGGCCGAACGCCGCGTCGAACGAGCCGTGCCGGCCGTCACCGCCGATCCGTGCCGGCGACACCGCGCCGCCGCTCCACGTGTCGCCGGAGGCGGCGAGGTCGCGGTTCGTCGGCAGCGAGAACGACTCGATCAGCTCGCTCTCGGGCAGCGGCAGGCCGAACTGCACCTGCAGGCCGTTGCTGGTGGCCGCGAAGCCGGCGGCGCCGAGCTGCACCGCTTGCGTCGCGTAGCGCGCGCCGAGCAGGCTCGGCGAACCGGGCAAGGCGATGGACTGGGTGACCGGCAGCGTCGTGCCGAGCAGCGACAGCACCAGCGGCTCGACCAGCAGCGGACACGTCTGCGCGCCGACCGGCAACGGCAGCGGCAGCGGCACGCCGGCGAACTGCGCCGTCGACAGGCCGAGCGCCGTGACGTTCAGGTTGCCGTTGCTCGGCCCGCTCACCTGCAGGCGATGCACACCACCGAGCAGCGACTGGTCGCCGGGCACGAGGCCGATGCGATAGTTGGCGACCGCGCACGGCGTGCCGAACGCGAACGCCGCCGGCGCCGGCGAGGCGACGTAGCGCCAGGCTTCGATCGCGCCGCCGTAGTTGGTGACCAGCAGCATCTCCTGCCGCGCCGCGAACCACGCCATCGCCGTGCGATCGCTCGGCACGAACGCGCCGCCGATCGCCTGCGGCACGCCGAAGCCGAGGCCGTCCCATTCCGTCGTCGCGCGGTTGGCGAACGGCTCCAGCAACAGCGCCTTGCCGCGCCGTGCCTCGAACGCGACCTCGCCGAACTGCGGGCCGCTCGGCTGCGTGGTCAGCGGCGTCCACGCCGAGCCGACCAGGCGGCGCACTTCGTAGCCCGGCAGGCCGCCGAGGTGCAGCTGCACTTCGCCGCGCACGGTGTCGGCGACCAGCTGCGCCGTCGGGGCGGAGAACGACGGCCCAGCGGCCCAGCCGTTCGCATTCGAGAAGAACCAGGTCTCCCACGTGCCGGGGCCACTCTGCCCGATCAGCACGGCGCGATCCTGGCCCGGCACCCCGACCATCGCCAGCGAACCGAGCGCCCCAGGCGACGTCGGGCTGACGAACTGCTGCCACAGCAAGCCGTCGAGGCTGGTCCAGGTGTCCGTCAGCGGGCCACTCGCGCCCGAGCCGCCGAACACGAGGAAGCGTTCGGTGCCGAACACGGCAACGGCGGGGTTGTCGCGGCGCGGGAAGCCGAGGTTGACCGCACGCCAGGCGATGCCGTCGAAGGCGAAGTCGCTGGCGTTCGGGTTGGCGGCATCACCGCCGATCAGCAGCACGTCGCCGCCGATCGGCAGCAGTGCGAAGCCGGTGCGCGCCGGCGGGGCCGTGGCGACCTCGATGGCCTGCCACGGGGACTGAGCGAGCAGAGACGACGCCGCAATGAGTGCGCTGACGCTGCGCACGAGGTTCTTCCAAGCAACGACCATGGGGCTCTCCGTTGGTGAGAGGGGGCAGGCAGCGGTTCCCACGCTGGGCCTGACGTCGAGGGGGCTTCGTCAGGGGGATGACCCGGGTGGACGATCCGGTGCCACGGACATGTTGGGCCATGTCCCAAATCTGTCAACC
>CANGSN010000080.1 GCA_947455805.1 Planctomycetota bacterium | reverse complement strand
GGAACGTGCGGCCCTTGTAGACCGACGGGTGCCGGTAGCCGCGCACGAGGAACTTCAGCAGGTTCAGCCGGAAGAAGTCCTTCAGCGAGATCTCGGCCGCCGCGGTCTCCATGCGGTGGCTGTCGTTGCCGGCGGCGAACAGTCCACCCATGACCGCGCCCATGCTGGTGCCGACGACTTCGTCGACCTGCAGCCCGAGCCGCTCGAGAGCGCGCACGATGCCGATGTGGCAGAAGCCGCGCATGCCGCCACCGCCCAGCACCAATATCGTGCGCCGCGGACGCGCCACCGGGTCGGTCGACACGGAGGCGCCGTGCGGGTGCTTCAAGGCGCCGCCGCCAGCATCATGAGGCGGAGCCGGGTGCGGATGCGGCGTTCTCACGGCGTGCTCGTCGACGACCGCGAACGGACTGCTCGCGGAGCGCCGATGTCACCTGCTAGATCGGCTGGCGGCCGAGGTTGCCTGAAGCCTGCAACCGCGCGCAGCCGACAACTAGGTACTGAGGACACCGGTACCCACGACCCACGAGGGACGCGCACCATGATCGGCTGGCAACGCCTGCAACGCATGCCGCGCGCGGAACAACGCGCGCTGCAAGGACACCTGCTGCAGCAATACGTGCGGGAACAGCTCTACCCGTTCTCGCCGTTCTACCGGGCCCTGTTCGATCGCGCCGGCGTGCGTCCGGAGCAGATCCGCTCCGTCGACGACCTGCAGCGCCTCCCGCTCAGCAGCAAGCGCGATCTGCTGCCGACGGCGGAGGATCCGCAGCGCTTCAAGCAGTTCGTGCTGCAGCCCGACGCCGCGTCGATCAAGCGGGCGTGGCCGCTCGGGCGCAAGCTCGGCCTGCTGTGGCAGAAGTGGACCCAGGGCGCGCCGGCGGTGAAGGCGCGCATCCGCGACGAATACGCGCCGTGCTTCATGACGTTCACCACCGGCCGCTCGGCCGAGCCGGTGCCGTTCTTCTACTCGCCGCACGACCTGCGCAACCTGCGCGAGACCGGCGGCCGCCTGATCGAGGTCATGGGCCTCGAGCCCGACTACCGCGTCGCCAACATCTTCCCGTACGCGCCGCACCTCGCCTTCTGGCAGGTGTTCTTCGCCGGCCAGGCGGCCGGGATGATGGTGCTGTCCACCGGCGGCGGCAAGGTGATGGGCAGCAGCGGCGACCTGCGCGCGATGTCGCGCCTGAAGGCCGACGCGCTGATCGGCGTGCCGGGCTACGTCTACCACCTGCTGCGGCGGGCGGCGGCCGAACGCATGGACCTGTCGTCGCTGCGCTGCGTCGTGCTCGGCGCCGAACGCGTACCGCCGGGCATGAAGGACAAGCTGCAGCTGCTGCTCGGCGAGGTCGGCGCGCGCAACGTGCGCATCTTCGGCACCTACGGCTTCACCGAGGCGCGCATGGCGTTCGCCGAGTGCCCGACCAAGGACAACGCCTACACCGGCTACCACCTGTATCCCGACCTCGCGATCTTCGAGGTCGTCGACCCGCGCACCGGCGAAGTGCTGCCCGAGGGCAGCGACGGCGAACTGGTGTTCACGCCGCTGCACGCGCGCGCCAGCACCGTGTTCCGCTACCGCACCGGCGACCTCGTGCGCGGCGGCCTGCGTTGGGAACCGTGCCCGCACTGCGGCCGCACCGTGCCACGCATCAGCAGCGACCTGACGCGCGAGTCGAGCCTGAAGGACCTGCAGCTGCTGAAGGTCAAGGGCACGCTGGTCAACCTCGAGGACTGCGCCATGCTGCTCGGCAGCATGCCGGAGGTCGAGGAGTGGCAGATCGAGCTGCGCAAGAAGGACGACGACCCGCTCGAGGTCGACGAGATGACCGTGCACCTGGCGTTGCGCGAAGGCAGCGCGAACGACACCGCCGCCGCGCGCGTGCGCGAACTGTTCCACACGCGCCTCGAGATCACCCCGAACCGCGTCGAGTTCCTCGGCCTCGAGCCGATGCTGCGCAAGATCGGCATGGAGACCGAGATGAAGGAGAAGCGGTTCGTCGACAGCAGGCCCAAGGCATGAACGACCACAACGACCCGTCCCGCACCCTGGCGATCGTCGCCGGCGTGCGCACCCCGTTCTGCAAGGCGGGTGGCGCCATGCAGGGCGCGTCCGCCGCCGATCTGGCGACGCACGTGTTCCGCGAACTGCTCGATCGCACGCCGATCCGCCCGCCGGCGATCGACGAGGTGATCCTCGGCTGTGCCGGCCCCGACGCGCGCGAGGCCAACGTCGCGCGCGTGGCGGCGCTGCGCGCCGGCCTCCCGGAGACGACGCCGGCGGTGACCGTGATGCGCAACTGCGCCTCCGGCATGGAGTCGGTGCTCGCCGCCGAGCAGCGGCTGCGCGCCGGCCAGGGCGAGGTGTTCCTCGTCGGCGGCGCCGAGTCGATGAGCAACTTCCCGCTGCTGATGGGCCCCGAACTGGTGCGCTTCTTCACGCGCCTGGGCAAGGCCCGCTCGGCGTGGCAGAAGGCGAAGGCGCTGCTGTCGTTCCGCCCGCGCACGCTGAAGCCGCGGCTGTCGATCGTCGAAGGCCTGACCGACCCCACCACCGGCATGCTGATGGGCGACACCGCCGAACGCGTAGCACGCCAGTTCGGCATCGACCGCGCGGCGATGGACGCGTTCGCGCTGCAGAGCCACCGCCGCGCCGCCGCGGCGCAGCAGGCGCAGCGCTTCGCGCGCGAGAGCGTGCCGTTCGTGCCGGGGCCGGACTTCCGCGAAGCGGTGCTCGCCGACGATGGCGTGCGCGCCGAGCAGACCGAACAGGCGCTGGCGAAGCTGAAGCCGGTGTTCGACAAGCGCGAAGGCGACGTCACCGTCGGCAACGCCTGCCAGATCACCGACGGCGCCACCGCGCTCTTGTGCATGTCGCTGGCCCGCAGCAAGCAGCTCGGCCTGCCGCCGCTGGCGATCGTGCGCGGCACCGCGACCGCGGCGTTGTCGCCGACGACGATGGGCCTCGGCCCGGTGCACGCGACGCCGAAGGCGTTGGCCGCCGCCGGGCTGTCGTTCGACCAGCTCGACCTGCTGGAGATCAACGAGGCGTTCGCCGCGCAGGTGCTCGGCTGCGTGCGTGCGTTCGCCGACGCCGACTACTGCCGGCGCGTGCTCTCGCTGCCCGACGCGATCGGCCAGGTGGACCTCGACCAGCTGAACGTCAACGGCGGCGCCATCGCACTCGGCCACCCGATCGCCGCCTCGGGCGCCCGCCTCGTGCTGACGCTCGCCCACGAACTGCGCGCGCGCGGCAAGCGCCACGGACTCGCGTCCCTTTGCATCGGCGGCGGCCAGGGCCAGGCCGTCGTGCTGGAGGCAGCATGACCACCACCAAGAACGACCGTCCCGCCGCCGACGCCGCGGCCGATCTCGCGCGCGGCCTCGCCCTTTGCACCGTCGACGCCGACGGCATCGCCCTGCTGCGCCTGGGCAGCGCCGACGAAGCGATGGTGACGCTGACACGCGAACGGCTCGAGTCGCTCGACGCGATCCTGCAGCAGCTCGCCGGCGACGCGCGCGTGCGCGGCGTGCTGCTGACAGGCCCCGGCCCGGGCATGTTCTGCGCCGGCGCCGACGTCGGCCTGATCCAGAGCATCACCCGCGTCGAGGACGGCGAAGCCGCGGCCGTGCGCGGTCGCTCGATCTTCCAGCGCCTGCAGCAACTGAAGGTGCCGGTGGTCGCCGCGATCGAGGGCCCGTGCCTCGGCGGCGGCCTCGAGCTGGCGCTGTTCTGCGACGTGCGCGTCGCCAGCGACCACGCCGCGACGCAGATCGGCCTGCCCGAGGTCAAGCTCGGCATCCTGCCGGGCTTCGGCGGCACGCAGAACCTGTCGCGGCTGGTCGGCCTGCCGAAGGCTCTCGACCTGATCCTGAACGGCAAGCTACTGCGCGGCAAGCAGGCCCTGAAGCAGGGCGTCGTCGACCGCCTGGTGCCGTCGGCGAAGCTGTTGCGCGCCGCCCGCGAAGAGCTCGACAAGCGGATCGCCGCCGGACGCAAGGCGCCGAAACGCCAGCTGCGCGGCACCGCGTTCTGGCTCAGCAGGACGCCGCTGCGCGCCCTCGCCGTGCGCGCGGCCGAGAAGGCGCTGCAGCAGGGCCAGGCGCGCTTCTACCCGGCCCCGCGCGCGGCGCTGCAGTGCTGCGTCGACGCGTTCACCAAGGCCGAGGACCGCGGCTTCGCCGCCGAGGCGAAGGCGCTCGGCGAGATGATCGTGACGCCGGTCAGCAAGGGCCTCGTGCACCTGTTCTTCCTGACCGAGCGCAGCAAGCGCCTCGGCAAGCAGGACGGCGCGCGCGACCTGCAGCGCGCGCTGGTCGTCGGCGGCGGCGTCATGGGTGCCGGCATCGCCGGCCAGCTGGCCGAGAAGGGCCTGCGCGTGCGGCTGTGCGACGTCGACCTGGCGCCGCTCGCGCGCGCGAAGGGTCGCCTGCAGCAGGAACTGAAGAAGCGGCTGAAGCGCGGCCACCTGGCGCCGCACGAAGCGACGGCGATCCAGGATCGCCTCGCCGTCGGCACCGACTGGGGCCAGCTCGGCGACACCGACCTGTGGCTCGAGGCCGTGGTCGAGGACCTCTCCGTCAAGCAGAAGCTGATGGCGGAAGCGGTGGCGCGCGGCCTGCCGGCGACGGCGGTGCTGGCGACCAACACCAGCTCGCTGTCGGTGACGGCGATGGCCTCGAAGCTGCCGAAGCCCGGCCGCGTCGTCGGCATCCACTTCTTCAACCCGCCGGAGAAGATGCCGCTGGTCGAGGTGATCCGCGGCCGCGACACCGACGACGCCACCGTCGCCACCGCGTGCCGCCTCGCGGTGCGCCTCGGCAAGTTCCCGGTGGTCACCGCCGACACCGCGGGCTTCCTGGTCAACCGCTGCCTCGCGCCGTACCTGAACGAAGCCGCGCGCCTCCTGCTCGAAGGCACCAGCGCCGAAGCGATCGACCAGGCGATGCTCGACTTCGGCATGCCGATGGGCCCGTGCCGGTTGATCGACGAGGTCGGCTTCGACGTCGCCGCCAAGGTCAGCGCCGTGATGCAGGCCGCGTTCCCGCAGCGCATGGTGCCGTGCGAGCTGTTCGCGGCGATGGTCGCGGCGAAGGCGCTCGGCCAGAAGACCGGCGGCGGCATCTACGGCAAGGACGGCAAGAGCCCGGGCCCGGGCCGCGCCGTGGTCGCCCAGCTGATGCAGCGGCGCGGCGTGCCGCCGCGCACCGCGTCGCGCACCGAGCTCGTGCAGCGGCTGATCTACCCGCTGGTCGACGAAGCCTACCGCTGCCTCGACGAAGGCATCGTGCAGGACGAACGCGACCTCGACCTCGGCCTCGTCATGGGCATCGGCTTCCCGCCGTTCACCGGCGGCATCACGCAGTTCGCGCGCCGCGAAGGGCTCGCCAACATCACCGCCGCGCTCGACGAACTGGCGCGCGCGATGGCGCCGCGCTTCCAGCCCGCAGACGGCCTGCGCCGCCGCGCGTTGGCCCAGTGAGCCGCACCGCGGTCCACGCCGGGACCGCGGTCGCGCGCGCAGTTCGTCCCACCGGGAGACGGTCCCGCGTCCCGACGAAACCGCCTGGCGGCGGAAACGCCGGCCGCCTGGCGCCCATGGCAACGTAGCGCTGCGCGCGTACTGCAACCTGGCGAAGCCACGGAGCTAGATGGATCTCGGGCCGTCGTGCGACCAGGGTCCAGCAACCCGTTGGGCCCGGCCGATGCTCCGGCAGTCGTCGTTCGCGTTCTTTGTTCGAGGTCCGTGTCGTGAGGTTCGTGCTCGGCATCTTCGGGTGCGTGCTGGCAGGTTGCGTCGCAACCTCCCACCCGTCACCCGTGCCAACGGTCGCCCGATCGGCGCCGCAGCTCGAATCCTCGGCCGCGTCGATGCCACGCGGCACCGTGCTGCGGATCGGCATCGAGCACCTGCCGCCGGACGAGCGCCTGCAGGGCCCCGGCGAACCGCGCGTCGAGACGCCGAAGGTGCCGAAGGCGCTGCCACAGTTCGCCAACGACAGCACGCCACGGCGCCGCGAGGACGTCGACGCGATCCGCACGCACGTGCTGACCTCGATCGACCTCGACGCGATCCGCGACCCGATCGAACGCGAGACGCTGCACTTCCTGATCGACCTCGTGCGCAACGACCAGCGCCGCGTGCGCCGCACCGGCGGCAACCCGCTGCTCGACTTCTACCTGCCCGACGAACAACGCAGCACGCTGCTGGTCGGCGAGGACCTGCTGCTGGCCGACCAGGAGGAATGGCTGCAGAAGCACGGCCCGCGGCTGCTGCAGCAGCCGTTCCGCCAGCTGCTGCGCCGCCTGCCGATCGCGCGCGAACTCGAGACCGACTTCGCCAGCTTCCGCGCCGACTACCTGCCGCTGTCCGAACCACAGAACCGCGACGGCGGCAGGTCGCGCACGCGCGTCTCGGTCCGCCTGCACCTCGACGACCTCGACGACCCGGTCGAGCTGATGCTGAGCCGCGCCGGGTTCCGCATCGGCAGCAGCCAGCAGATCGGCAAGTTCGGCTGCCAGATCGCGCTCACCGAGGCGCTCGGCGCCGAACTGCGCGCGCGCACCGACTACGACACCGGCGACGTCGCCGTTCGCTTCGACCTCCACTACCAGCCGGCGGGGCTGACCAGCTACCACCTGTCGATCGGCGACGACATGGAGTTCCTGAACCGCTCGCCGCTCTACTCGCTGCTCGAGTCGCCGATCGACGGCGCGCCCGGCATCGTGCTCTACGTCGTGCACGTGTTCTGAGCCGGTCCTACGGGCTGGAGCGGACGGCTTGCAGGCAGAGGTGCCCGCGCCACAATGCGCGAGAGGCGCGCTCGGGAAAGACCCCGAACGACGTCGCGCGGTCTCGAAGGCGATCGCCGTCCTCCGCTGCTCCCCCACCCGATTCCCCAACGGGTGACAGAGTCACCACCATGATGAGCTCCTTCGCCGCCATTTCCCGTCGGTTCCGCTGGGGCACCGGCGTGCTCCTACTGCATTGCATCATCGCGGGAGCGACGCCAGCGGCGGCGCAGTGTGGGACGGCGTGGCAGCCGGTGCAGGGCATCCCCGGGACGAGCGATTCCGTGCGAGCCCTGACCGCGTTGCCGAACGGCGACCTGGTGGCTGGCGGCACCTTCTCGACGGCGGGCGGCGTGGTCGCGAACCGCATCGCGCGTTGGGACGGCACGGCCTGGTCGGCTCTCGGTTCGGGCATGGTCGGCAACGTCTCCGCCTTGACCAGCCTGCCGAACGGCGACGTGGTCGCGGGCGGATCCTTCACGACGGCAGGCGGTGTGGCGGCGAATCGCGTCGCGCGCTGGAACGGCTCGACCTGGTCGGCCCTCGGTTCGGGCATGGACGGCGACGTGGTCGCCCTGACGACGCTGGCGAATGGCGACGTGGTCGCGGGAGGGACGTTCCTGACGGCGGGCGGCGTGACCGTGAACAACGTCGCGCGCTGGAATGGCACCAGTTGGGCGCCGCTGGGTTCGGGCATGACCGGCGCCGTCCGCGCCCTGACGCGCCTGCCGAACGGCGACCTGGTGGCGGGCGGAGCGTTCTCCGGGGGCAGTGCGGCCGCGGACTACATCGCGCGCTGGAACGGCTCGACCTGGTCGGCCCTCGGTTCGGGCATGGACTACACGGTCACCACCCTGACGCCCTTGCCGAACGGGGATCTGGTCGCTGGCGGCGAGTTCAGCGTGGCGGGCGGCACCGCTGCGAATCGAATCGCACGCTGGAACGGCTCGACGTGGTCGCCTCTGGGCCCCGGCATGAACCCGTACGTCCATGCTGTGACCGCACTGCCGAACGGGGACGTCGTGGCGGGTGGCTGGTTCACGACTGTAGGCGGTGTGACCGTCAACTCCATCGCCCGCTGGAACGGCTCGACGTGGTCGTCGCTGGCCGCGGGCGTGGACAACGACGTGTTCGCGCTGACCACCCTGCCGAACGGCGACGTCGTGGCGGGCGGCTGGTTCACTGCAGCAGGCGACGCGGCGGTGAATCGGCAGCCGACAGAAGCCGTGGCCGTGAACCGAATCGCCCGCTGGAACGGCACGACATGGTCCTCGCTGGGCATGGGCATGGACGGCGCCGTCCGCGCCCTGACGACGATGCCGAACGGCGATCTGGTGGCGGCTGGTTCGTTCACGCAGGCGCAGGGCCTGGCGGCGAACTCCATCGCGCGATGGAACGGCACGCGGTGGTTGGCACTGGGTGCGGGCACCAACTTCCAGGTCAACGCCGTGCTGGTGCTCCCGAACGGCGATCTGGTGGCGGGTGGCAGCTTCACGGCAGCAGGGGGCGTGCCGGCCCATCGCATCGCGCGCTGGAATGGCGCGACCTGGTCGGCGCTCGGCGCGGGCATGAACGACGAGGTCTACACGCTGATGACGGCGACGAACGGCGATCTGATCGCGGGAGGCCGGTTCACGATGGCGGGCGGAACGCCCGCGAACAGCATTGCACGCTGGAACGGCACGACCTGGTCGCCGCTCGGTCAGGGCATCACGGGCCCGAGCAACTTCGTCATGTCGCTGACGACGTTGCCGAACGGCGACCTGATTGCGGGAGGTCTCTTCTCGACGGCGGGGACAACCGCGGCAGCCAACATCGCCCGTTGGAACGGCACGACCTGGTCGCCGCTCGGTGCGGGGACGAGCTCCTTCGTCTACTCCCTCCTGCCGCTGCCGAACGGCGACTTGATCGCGGGCGGCTCCTTCACGACCGCGGGCGGAACGGCGGCGAACAGCATCGCCCGCTGGAACGGCACGACCTGGTCGCCACTCGGCGCGGGAACCAACAGCTCGGTCAGGGCCCTGATGCGACTGCCGAACGGCGACCTGGTGGCGGCAGGCGGATTCACGACGGCGGGGGGAGCGCCCGCGAGCCGCATCGCCCGCTGGAACGGCACGAGTTGGTCGTCGCTGGGGTCGGGCATCAACAGCTCGATCCTCGCGCTGCTGACCCTGCCGAACGGCGACCTCATGGCGGGTGGAGGGTTCATCCAGGTCGCAGGCCTCGGCAGCGCCTACCTTGCCCGCCTCACCACGACCTGCCCCGCCACGGTGGCCGTCGCCGGCTCGGCCTGTCCCGGTTCGGGCGGCGCCAACACCTATCGGGCCCTGAACCTGCCGTGGACCGGCGCCACCTACCGCGCGCGCGGCACCGGTCTCGCGGCGTCCGCACTCGTCGCGGTCGTCACCGGCGCGAGCGCAACCTCGATCCCGCTTCAGGGCCTGCTGCCGTCGGTCCCGGCTGGCTGCTCGCTGTTCACCACACCCGACACGATGGAGCTGACGACGACCGTCGCCGGCACCGTCGAGACCCAGTTGTCCATCCCGAACACGGCGGCGCTCGCCGGATCGGTGCTGCACCAGCAACTCGTGGTGCTGGAAGTCGACGCCGCGCTGACCATTCTCGAGACGACGGCCACTGGAGCTCTGGTGTTGAACGTCGGGTCCTTCTAGGGGTCGAGACTCTGCCCGGCGACCGGCACCGTCGCCAACGAGAGCCGAGGCACGACCCGATCCGGCAAAGGCCGTCGCCGCAACACCACCGCGGCTACGCTCCACCCGCGCATGGTCCGCCCGCCCACCCTCCTGCTCGCCCTCGCCGCCACTCTGCTGCCCGG
>CANGSN010000079.1 GCA_947455805.1 Planctomycetota bacterium | reverse complement strand
GTGAGCAGCAGGGTGCGGCGGAACGCGTCGCCGACCGCCAGCGCGTCGCGCAACGTCCGCGACTGCACGACGAACACGTCGCAGCCGTACTGCGGCCGCAGGAACGCCCGCCAGTAGCGCGCGAGGTGACGTTCGTCGTCCGGCGCCCATTCGACGGTACCCGAGGCCGAACTGACGGCCGCGCTCTCGACCAGCGGTGCGGCCGGCGGCGGCGTCAGGAACGTGTGGAACAACAAGCGCCACTCGTGGTCGTAGACGGCGACCTCGCTGCCGGGCACCCGCAGTTCGTCCGGGTCCCAGAACCAGGTGTTGCGCACCGAAGCCACCACCTGCGCGCGCTGCGGGTTCGCCGGGTCGACTACCCGCGCCAGCAGCAGCTGCGGCGGCGTGCCGACCAATCGCGCCAGCGGCTTGCCGGCGCCGAGGTGCGCGAGTTCGGCGGCCGTCCACGGCGTCAGCGCGGTCGGCGCCATGCCGGCCAGCGACAGCGCCTGGTCGTCGACGAGCAGCCAGACGGCGTCGCAACGTTCGCCGACGTGGCGCGCCAGCGACGCTTCGCCGGCGGCGACGTCGCGGCTCCACCGCTGCGCCCATTCGGCCGCCAGCGCCAGGTCGCCGGCGACCTGGCTCAACCGCGCCGCGATGCCCATGCCCGCGGTCTTGGCCCCTTCGTGCAGCGAGGTGCGCAAGTCGGTGCGCAGCCGTTCGCTGGCCGCCTGCAGGGCGAGCCAGGCGAAGGCCAGCAACGGCAGCAACGCGCAGAAGGTGAACAGCAGCACGAACCGCCGACCGATGCGCGACGTCAGCACGCCGCTGGCGCGCGGAGCGGCGCTGGGCACGGCGTTCGCGATCACGTCAGCTCCCTTCCCCCGACGCCAGCGCCGGCGTCGCCGCCGGCACGGCGACGAGCTCGTCGCCCGATTCGACCTCGCGGAAGCCCTCGAGCTTCTGCGACAGCTCCGCGTCGGCGGCCAGCAACGCGGCATACGGAGCCGCCGCCGGACCGACCCCGCCGCCCGCCAACGCGAGCAGTTCGCGGCGCATCGCCCGGTGCGCCTTGCGGATCGCTTCGACGCGCTGGGCGACGCCGGCGACGGCGGCGTTCAGGCAGGCGACCTCCTCCTTCAGGTAGTCCCCGTCGCGCGTGCGCAACGGCGGCGGCATCTTGCCGTCGGCCAGCCAGCGCAGGTTGCGCTTGTAGCGAACGAGCGGGCCGGCGATGCGGTGCGAGAACTTGATCGCGCCGAGCACGACGATCGCCGCACACGCGGCGGCCAGCAGCCAGAAGCGTTCGTGCAGGTAGATCATGACGATCGCCTGCTCCTCGAGGCCGGCCACGTTGTTCGAGTCGCCGAGGTTCCACAACAGCGGCAGGAAGATGCCGCCGCCGATCGCCACCAGCACCAGCATGCCGTAGAGCAAACCATGCAGGCACAGGCTGCCCTGCAACTTCCAGTCGACGATGTAGCGACGGCGAACGAACGGGCGAGGCATGGTCAGTACTCCGCGGCGACCCCGAAGAAGCCGCCGTTGTTGGCCCGGATCACGTCGTCGCGGCCGAGCGTGTCGCCGAGCGACACCGCGGTGCGCCCGTCGGAGCCGAGGCTGAACAGGTCGTAGTCCGTGTTCAGCGGGAACATGTAGCGGTCGCGCCGGCGCGTGGTCTCGGGATCGACGCCGACGAAGATCCCGGTGCTGCCTTCGGCACTGGCGGCCCGCGTGATCTCGGCGGCCTGCGTGGCGAGGAACTTCTCGTACCACTCCGAGCCGTAGTGGATCTTCAGCTTCTCCAGGTAGGCGTCGGAGAAGATCTCCCGCCCCGACTCCTTCTCGGGATCGCCGGAGGGCTTCTGCAAGGCGCTGGGGTCGACGATGCCGGCCGCGATGGCCCAGTCGAGGCCGTCGCCGGAGCCAGCCGCGTAGTTCAGGTAGCAGTAGGGCAAGCCCCACGGGTCGCGCTTGCCGCCGAAACCGACCTGGTGCAGCGTCAACGGCAATTGCCCGCCGTTGGCGCCCGCGTAGGCGTCGATGGCGTGAGAGATGGTGACCAGCTCGTGGCGGGTCTTGCCGATGCGGGCGGTGCGCAGCGCCGCGACGTAGTTGGGCACCCCGATCGAGGCCACGATCGACAGGATCGCCGTGACGATCATCAGCTCGAGCAGCGTGAAGCCACGCTGCCGGTGCTCGTTCCTCGACCTCGCCCGCATGCGCGTCGGTATCGGAGGGAACTGGTCCACCGCCTTAGGGAGGAACCGGGCATTCGCCACCAGGCCGATCCAGCCCAACCCAGCAGGGCGCCTGCGACCAGGGCGATCTCGCGAACGTTGCCTTCGCGGCGACGCCGGCGAGCCGGGTCGGCGAAGATGGTGCCCAGGACAGGATTTGAACCTGCAAGCCCTTTTGGGGCGCTAGCACCTCAAGCTAGTGCGTCTGCCAATTCCGCCACCTGGGCGTTCAGCGAGGGCGGGGACAGTAGCGGTCGGCGAGCACTTTTCAACCCTGCGACCACAGCCCATCCGTCGGACCGCCCGACTTCCCCGTCATCGCCAGTTCGGCGCCAGGCGGGCCTGGAAGCGGATGTAGTTGTTCTCCAGCTCGAGCTGCAGACTGGCCGAGCGCAGCATCTGGGCCATCGCCCGCAGCTGCTGCATGTCGGCGCGGTCCTTGGCGGTGAAGTTGGTGCGCGCCTGCTGCCACTGCTGCTTCAGGTAGTTGGTCACCGCGACGTCGAACTCGCCGCCTTCGTCGGTCATCGCCTTCGGCATCGCCGCCTTGCTGCCGTAGCGTGCGAACTGTGCCCGTCGCACCGTCTCCTCGGCCGACGGACGGTTCTCCATCATCCAGGCCGGGTCCGGCAGGTCGCTCGCGGCAGCGGCGAAGTTCACGTAGTCGTCGATCAGCGGCAGCATCTTCTGGCCGTCGACCCAGACCAGCCCGTTCAGCGAACTCGCCAGTTCGCTTCGGTCCGGATCGCCTTCGAAGCGCTTCCACTCCTCGGTGTCGCGCAGAGAGCGCGCGCCGGTCTGCCGGCTGTGGTGCGTGCGCAGGATGTCGCGCACCAGCGGCCCCGAGTTCGACAGCACGAAGAAGTCGCCGAACACGATCATCGCCAGCTCGCCGGTGCCCGGGATCAGCGGGTTGGTGAACTCGGTGACCGGCTCCTGCAGGCGCGAGTTGCCGAACGACACCGGCAGGTGCCAGACGTTCTGGAAGCGGAAGTTGCTGTAGTTGGTGCGCAGCATCGTCACCAGCTCCTCGGCCTTCGCCGAAGCACCGCGCTCGAGCCAGAACACCCACGCCACCTGCGGCACCGGCGACTTCGCCGTCACCGGCACCATCAGCTTGCCACTCTCGTCGCGCGACATGTCGGGGTCGTTCTTGCGGAACACGAAGCCGGTGCGCGGCAGGAACGCGTGGCGCAAGCGCTCGATCAGGTCGCGCATGTCGTTGAGCTGCTGGCCCTGGAACTGCACACGCCGCAGCGCGTCGTTGATCAGCTCCTTCTCGGCGTCCTCGAGCGCGTCGAACATCGCGGTCAGGAACTCGGCCGACGGCATGCGCAGCGCAGCACACGCACACGCCGTCTCCGGCACCATGCCGAGGAAGGGGTCGAGCCACTTCTGCCGCGGCGCCTGCTCGGCCTTGTAGAAGCTGCTCTGGAAGCCGGTGTGCTCGCGGCTGTTCAGCTCGACCTGGCCGGTGGCGACCAGCGCGTCCTGGCCGAAGATCATCGCCCCGGTCAGCATCTGCCAGCCGCGCAGGTTCAGGAAGCTGGCGAGCACGCGCTCGTTCATGCTGTCCTTGTCGGCGCGGTTCGGCCACGTCGCGGCGAAGCGACGGAAGGCGTCGAAGGCGTTCGGCTCGGCGACGAAGTCGACCGCGTTCGGCTCGTCGACCGCATGCACCGACGACCAACGCGCGACGCGCTTGGTGACGCCGTCCTCGTAGGAGGCCATGACGCCGATCGGCTCCTCGTCGCGATTGCCGTCGAGCAACCGCTGTGACTGCTCGAGCAACAGCTTGTTGTTGCCGACCATCAGCAGGTCGAGGTAGCGGCGCACGTACAACGGCCCGGTGGCACCGGGGACCTTCAGCACGAACAGCTCGCCGTCCTTGCTGGTCTCGATGCCCTGCTGCTTCAGCGCCCCGTCGAGGAAGCCGAGTCCAAACAGGCCGTAGCCGGCCTTCACCTTCCAGCTGACGCGCGTGTAGACGCACCACCACGGCTGGGCCAGCGGCCGCGGCGGCTGCTGCGTGTAGTCCTGCTCGTAGCCGGCGACGATGACCTCCTCGCCGAACGCGTCGCGCAGCACGTCGAGGAAGCCGCTGCTGTCGGTCTTGACCTGCTCCAGCGCCGCGACCACCTGCTGCACGGACCGGTCGGCGCCATGGCGCTGCCAGCTCTGGCCGAGCGTGCTCGCCTGCAGGTCCCTCCACCCGGGCGCCGAGGTCAGGTCCGACCAGAACCGCGGCTGCGGGAACGGGTCGAAATCGTCGACGAGGCGCTGCTTGTGCACGAAGAAGTTGACACCGCGCGGCACCACGTCGCGCAGCTCGAGCACCCGGCCTTCGAACGGATTGAAGACGAACGTGGCGACGAACAGGAACAGCAGCACCGCCAGCGCTCCGACGGTGATCGCCAGGGTGCGCCAGATGCGACGCTTCTTCTTGGGGTTCGGCTTGGCCATTGGCGGTCCAACGTAGCGCCAGGGACGGTCGGCGTAGAGAGAGAGGCATCGACGAAGCTCGCAGGTTTGCCTTCCCCTCGCTCCTTCGGTCTACTCCCCCGCCCCATGGCCGGCCTCGTTCCCAACGCTCGTTCGCGCCGCATCGAGGAGTCGGCGACCCTCGCCATCACCGCCAAGGCCGCGAAGCTGAAGGCTGCCGGCCGCGACGTCGTCTCGCTCGGCGCCGGTGAACCGGACTTCGTGACGCCGGCACCGATCGCCGCCTCGGGCATCCGCGCGATCGAGCAGGGCAACACCCGCTACACCGCCGCCCCGGGCGTGCCGGAGCTGCGCGCCGCCGGCGCCAAGTGGCTGAACACGACGTTCGGCCTCGGCTACGCGGCCGACGAGGTCATGGTCTGCGCCGGCGCCAAGGGTGCTTTGCACATGGCGCTCGACGCGATCGTCGAGCCCGGCCAGAAGGTGCTGATCCTCGCCCCCTACTGGGTCAGCTATCCGGCGCTGGTGACGATGGCCGACGGCGTGCCGGTGATCGTGCCGGCCGCGATCGACCGCGGCTTCATCCACGACGCCGCGACCATCGACGCCGCCGCCAAGCAGCACAAGGCGGCGGGCATCATCGTCAACTACCCGAACAACCCGTCGGGTGCCGTGCCGTCCCGCGCCGACGTGCAGGCGCTGGTCGACGTCGCCAAGGCCAACGACCTGTGGCTCTTGTCCGACGAGATCTACGCGACGCTGCTCTACGACGGCGCCACGCACGTGTCGCCGGCGGCGCTGCCCGGCGGCCGCGAGCGCACGATCGTCGTCAACGGCTTCACCAAGTCGCACACGCTGACCGGCTGGCGCACCAGCTTCCTCGCCGGCCCGCGCCCGGTGATCGACGCCGCCTGCCGCATCCAGAGCCAGGTGCTCGGCAACCCGTGCACGATCAGCCAGGCGGCGACGTTGACCGCCTGCGAACTGCCGCTGCCCGACGAGCAGACGCGCCGAATGAGCGCGTTCGAGGAGCGCCGCCGCTACCTGGTCACCGAGATCAACAAGATCCCCGGCATGCGGCTCACCGCCCCGCGCGGCGCCTTCTACGCGCTGGTCGACGTGCGCGAGATCGGCCGCAAGAAGGGCCTCGACGACGTGCAGATCTGCGAGCGGCTGCTCGACGAGCACCTGCTCGCCGCGGTGCCGGGCAGCGCGTTCGCGATCCCGGGCTTCCTGCGCCTCAGCTACGCCGCCGCGATGGACCTGCTGCAGAAGGCGGTCGCCCGGCTGCGCGCGTTCGCGGAGTCGAAGTGAACGGCGACGAGCAGAAGATCCGCATCGTGCAGGCGGAGAACCTCGCCGCCCTGGTGCCGGCGGAACACGAGTGGGACGTGTTCGCGCAGCTGCGCTCGCTGAAGGAACTGCAGACGAAGGACAGCCGGCCGTTCCTGGTGCTCGAGCTCGCCGACGTGCACGCCGTCGTCGAAGCCAAGATCTGGGACAACGCGCCGGAAGCGCTCGCCGCCGCCAAGGCCGCCCCGCTGCGCGGCCCGGTCAAGGTGCGCGGCCGCGTGCGCGAGTGGCAGGGCCGGCCCCAGCTCGTGATCGACCGGCTGAAGGCCGTCGAACCCGGCGAGACGCCGCCCGGCTTCTCGCTCGACCAGTTGATCGATCCGGCACTCGCCGCGGTCGAGGACCTGTGCAGCAAGACGCTGGTCTTCGACATCGAGACGGTGCCGGCGTTCGAACGGCGCGACCTGCCGGCCTCGGTCGCCGCGGCACTCGCCGACAACGCGACGCTGAAGCAGATGGAGCCGGACGCGGTGATGGGCATGTCGCCGTTCTTCGGCAAGGTCGTGTCGCTGGCGCTCGGCGACGGCGACGCCGAGGTCGACGACGTCACCGTGCTCGCCGTGCCGCCGGACGGCGTCACCATCGACCCGTGCCCGAAGTGGCTGCGACCGATGTCCGAGCCCGAGCTGCTGCGCGCGTTCTGGGCGCTGTGCAGCCGCGCCGAGACGATCGTGTCGTTCAACGGCCGCGGCTTCGACGTGCCGTTCCTGGTCACGCGCAGCCTGATCCACGGCATCCCCGCCCGCGTCGACCTGATGTCGCAGCGCTTCTCGCTGCGCCCGCACCTCGACCTGTTCGAGCTGGTCAGCCAGAAGGGCCGAGGGCCGAGCAAGCTCGACGTCGTCTGCTGGGCGCTCGGCATCGAGAGCCCGAAGGAAGTGATGGACGGCTCGATGGTGGCGCCGGCCTACGCGCGCGGCGAGATCGTCAAGATCGCCGAGTACAACGCGCACGACGTGAAGGCGACGAGCGCCGTCTATCGCAAGTGCCGCGACCTGATCCTGCGCTACCGCAGCGACTGGCAACCGTCGAAGAAGTGACGCGCGGCGTCTGCCGCGGAGACACCATGGCGAAGAAGGGCAAGGGCGAAGGCGGCGGTGCGAGCAGCGGCGGCCGCGGCCTCGGCGGCCAACTGCTGCTGGTCGGCGCCGTGCTGTTCGCAGTCTCGTGGTTCGTGCCGGTCTACCGCGGTCAGGACGTGTTCGGCGCGCTGCCGGGGTTCGCGGCGAGCCTCGGCATCTCGCCCGAAGGCGCGCTGCAGTCCCTGTCGGGGCCGGACTGGCTGCCCGGCTGGAGCGCGTGCAAGTTCGCGTGGCACCTGCTGACCACCGACGAGTCGCTCGGCCGCGACAGCGAACGCTGGAAGCAGTACCTGCTCGGCGCGACCTGCCTGACCAACGCGGTCATGGTGCTGGCCCTGCTGCTGGCGATGGCGCGCGCGTGCCGCGGTGGCTTCGCCGTGGTTCTCGGCCTGGCGCTGCTCGCGTGTGCTGGCGCCGATGCCGCGTGGATCTACCTGATCGACCAGGACCCGCTCGACGTCTACCGGCCCGGCTACTTCCTGTGGCTCGGCTCGTTCGCGCTGGTCGGTGTCGGTGCCTTGGCGAACGTCGGCAAGCGCTGACGGTCGCCGCCGTCGCTCACAGCACGAACGCGTTCCGGCAACCTGCCGGCAGCGCCGCGAGGCACATCTGCTGCAGCTTGCGCCGCTGCGCCTTGTCCTCGAGCGACGTGAACACGTAGAGCTTCCACATGCGCGGGTAGCTGTCGGCAAGGTCCCGCAGGCGTGGGATGTCGTCGACGAACGCGTCGAGCGGCAGCGTGCGCGCACCACTGCCGGGGAAGCGCACCAGCGTCTTCGCCTCCTTCAGCTGCATGCGCCGCTTCGGGCAGTAGAGCATGACGTCGATCGCCTGCCCGAACGCCGCCTTCGCCTCGGCTTCGCGTTCGGCCTCCCAGCAGCAGCGCGCCTCCGGCTGGCCGGGCGTGAAGTAGGTGCGCAGCAGCTCCTCCTGCACGCCCTGGTTCTGGTAGTACGGCAGCACCAGCACACGCTTGCTGAGCGCGCGGCGGCGGTAGCGGGCGACGAAGCGACGGAGCCGTTCGGTCGCGGCGGCGGCGCCTAGGTCGAGCTGGCCGAGCCGCCAGACCAGCGCTTCGTCGGTCAGCTGCTGCAGGTCTGCGGCGGTCAGTGCCTTTGCGCGCAGCGCCATCTCGACCATGCGCGACAGCAGGGCACCGGCGGCGATCTTCGCGTGGTGGTAGTAGACGCGCTCGCTGAAGTGGTAGCGGCACTCGAGCACGCGCAGCAGCTCGCTGACGATGTCCTCGCGCAGCATGCCGTTCTTCTCGCAGTCGACGAACAGCTGCTGGCTGTGGCGGTCGACGCGGAAGTAGTCGACGACGCGCCGGTCGTAGCGCAGCTCGAGCCCGGTGAAGTGCGCGTCGCGGCGCAGGTAGTCGAGCAGGTCGGCGTCGATCGTGTCGCTGACCACCTGCCGCCAGAACGGCGGCACCGCCGGCCCCTCGCCGGTCAGGATCGACAGCACCGTGGTGCGCAGCCCCTGGCGGTCGAGTTCGGCGCCGAGCTCGGTGTCGCCGAGCATCGCGGCGAAGCGTTCGGGCCGATCGTGGCGCGGCAGCAGCCCGGTCTGGTCCTCGATGTTGTGCCCGTACGGAATGTGCGTGACGTCGTGCAGCAGGGCGGCGATGCGCAGCACGCGCCGTTCGTCGTCGCCGACGCGGTGGCAGCCGGCGGGGTCGCGCGCCGCGTTCTTGTTGCAGGCCTGCAGCAGCTGCTCGCAGACGTGCAGCGTGCCGATCGAGTGCTCGAAGCGCGTGTGCACCGCACCCGGGTAGACGAGGCTGGCGCTGCCGAGCTGCTTGATGCCGCGCAGCCGCTGGAACTCGGCGGTGTCGACGAGGCGCAGCTCGTCCTTGGTCATCTCGATGTCGCCGTGGACCGGATCGCGCAGGATGCTCACCGGCCCGACCGTAGCACCGTGGGCCGGGGGCGGGAAGAAAAGTGGGGACCGGACCTGGCTGCAGGTCCGATCCCCCCACCACACAACGAAGCCACACGAGGTTGGCGCCGCGCACACACGCGACGCACACCGGACACTACCTCACGCCGAGGACCGCGGTCGGCGACGGTGCGCGGTGGCGCGGCCAGGGTCGCGGATCGCGCGGCGGCAACGGCGACGTCGTCGATCCAGCACTGGGACGCCGTCGCCGTCGATGCCATGGACGGCACCTGCTGCCGATGGCACCGGCGCGATCAGGGGCGCTTCGGCGGCTCGAGTTCGATCGGCCCGGTGACGTCGACGTCGGCGAGCGTGCGCACCGCGACCACGCTGGCACCGTCGAGCAGGGTCAGCACGAACGAGAAGCGGCCGGCATGCGGCAGCGACAGCCGGAACGACTGGCCGGCGTCGAGCCGTTCGCGCACGCCGCCCGACAGATCGCATTCGGCCGTCCACGCGACGCCCGCCGCCGGCGGCTGCAGCGTGAACTGCGGCTCGCCGCCGACCCAGGCCGGCAGCACGAGGTCGGCACCGGCGACGAGCGCTGGCGCGTCGAACTCGCGGCCGGCATGGCCAGCACAGCGCACCAGCACGCGCGCACTCG
>CANGSN010000078.1 GCA_947455805.1 Planctomycetota bacterium | reverse complement strand
CTGCAGGCGCGCGGCACGGCGCTGCTGCGGCTCGAGGTCGCCGATCTCGAGCCCGGCTTCGGCGGCCGCCTGCATGCGGTGCTGCGGCCGAGCCGCGGCGAGCTGCCGGCACACCGCTTCGGCCCCGGCGACGTCGTCGCCGTGCGCGAGCACAAGGACCAGCGGCCGCTGTGCACCGGCGTGTTCGTGCGCGGTCGCGCCGACAGCGTGACGGTGGCGCTCGACGACGACGAGGTCGAACTGCCGGGCCTCGTGCGCCTCGACCAGATGGTCACCGACGTGACCTTCCGCCGCCTCGATGGCGCCCTGCGCGAACTGCAGCGCGAGCAGAAGGGCGAGCCGGCGCGCTTCCTCGACGTGCTGTTCGGCGAGCGCGAGCCGGCGTTCGCACCGAAGCCGGCGACCGACGCGATCCGCTGGTTCGACGAGGCCCTCGACCCGTCGCAGCGCGAGGCGGTGGCGCACGCGCTGCGCGCCGAGCACGTGGCGCTGATCCACGGCCCGCCCGGCACCGGCAAGACCACCGCGGTCGTCGAGCTGATCCGCCAGTGCGTCGCCAACGGCGAACGCATCCTCGCCTGCGCGCCGTCGAATGTCGCCGTCGACAACCTGGCCGAACGGCTGCTGCGCGCCGGCCTGCGCATCGTGCGCCTCGGCCATCCGGCGCGTGTACAAGCGGCCGTGCGCGACGTGTCGCTGGCGAGCCTCGTCGCCGACGCGCCGGAGCAGAAGCTGCTGCGCGACATCAAGCGCGAGGTCGAACAGGGCCTGCGCGCAGTGCACCGGGCGAAGAGCCGGCAGGATCGCTTCGCCGCGCGCAACGCCGTGCGTGCGCTGCGCGGCGAACTGCGCCAGCTCGAGGGGGCGATCACCAAGGGCCTCGTCGACGGCGCCGAGGTGGTGCTGGCGACGACGACGGGTGCGGCCACCGACCTGCTGACGACGCGGCCGTTCCACCGCGTGGTGATCGACGAAGCGGCGCAGGCGCTCGAAGCGGCGTGCTGGATCGCGCTGCCGCACGGTGCTCGCTGCGTGCTCGCCGGCGACCACCGCCAGCTGCCGCCGACGATCCAGTCGGAGGAAGCGGCGCACGGCGGCCTCGCGCGCACGCTGTTCGAACGGCTGATGGAGTCGCGCGCCGGTGGCGAGCTCGGCCGCATGCTGACCGTGCAGTACCGCATGCACGAACGCATCATGGCGTGGCCGTCGGCGACGCTGTACGGCGGCAAGCTGCAGGCGGCGCCGAGCGTGCGTTCGCACCTGCTGACCGACCTGCCCGACGTCGTCGCCAACGAGTGGACCAGCGAGGCGCTGTGCTTCGTCGACACCGCCGGCTGCAGCCACGACGAGAGCGAAGGCGACGACGAAGGCAGCAAGGGCAACCCCGGCGAGGCCGAACTGGTCGTGCGCATCGTGCAGGCCCTGCGCGATGCCGGCGTGCCGGCGGCGGCGATTGCGGTGATCACGCCGTACAACGCGCAGGTGCAGCTGCTGCGCTCGCGCCTTGGCGGCGACGAGGGCCTCGAGATCGGCACCGTCGACGGCCTGCAGGGGCGCGAGAAAGAGGCCTGCGTGGTGTCGCTGGTGCGCAGCAACGAAGCCGGCAGCGTCGGCTTCCTGGCCGAGCTGCGGCGCTTGAACGTCGCGCTGACCCGCGCGCGGCGGCACCTGACCGTCGTCGGCGACAGCGCCACGCTGGCGCACGACGCCGACCTGCGCCAGCTGGTCGAGCACCTGCAGGCGCACGCCACCTACCGCAGCGCCTTCGAACTCGGCTGAACGCGGCCCGGTTCGCCCGCCGCGGCGGCGCGTAGAACCCGCTAGTGCGCGCCGCCAGCTGGTTCGGCCGGCTTGCCGTCGGGCTTCGCTCCGTCGGACTTCTTCGTGGCTTCGGGCTTCGCGCCTTCGGGCTTTGCCGCGTCCGGCTTCGCCGCCGCGTCGCCGAAAAGCGCCACCTCGCACATCGCGTGCGCGAACATCGCCTCGTGGTCGTGCTCGACGCCCGGCGCTTCGACGAGCCGCCAACCGAACGGCCAACCGCGCGCGGCCGCCAACGTGCGCGCCGTCCAGTAGAGGCACAAGCCGCGCTGGTGCCGGCCCGTGCCCTGCGCCATCGCGTCCTTGCTCTTGTCGAACCACTCGTCGTCGCGGTCGTCGCCGGTGCCGAGGTAGAGCGTCAGCGGCGCCGCCAGGTAGCGCTGCAAGCGGGCGTCGTTCGCCAGTTCCGGCGGCAGCCCGCCAAAGCCGTAGCCGAACGGCACGTCGGTCGTCGGCAGCAGCACGCTGCCGGGATTGGCGGCGACGAGCCGCACGGCGCCGGTGTCCTGGAACGCGCTCATGCGCACGACGAACTGGCCGCCGGCCGAGTGGCCGATGACGAACAGCTGCGCCTCGGGCTTGCCGGTGCGCGCGCGCACGGCCGCCGCGAGTTCGGGGATGCGCGCGTAGGTCCACTCCGCGGGTGGCGCCGCCGAACCGTCCTCGCGCAGGATGCCGCCGCGCTGGTAGAGCCGGCCCGGGAAGCGCTCGCTGTCGAACTTCGGCGCCACCACCAGCGCGTCGAAGCGGTTGGCCATGCCGATCGCGTGGTCGCGGTACTCGTCGGCGTTGCGCAGCACGCCGTGCATGACGAACAACAGGCGCTGGCCCGACCAGTTCGCCGGCCGGTAGGTGAACACCTGCAGGCGCACCGGCCCGGCGTCGACCGCCAGTTCGGCCTTGCCGAGGGGCACGTCGCCCGCAGCCGGTGGCGCAGTGGTGGGCACGGCCACCGAGGACGGCACCTGGGCGATTGCAAGGACCGACAGGACGAGCGGCACGAGCCAGCGCAGCATGGCCGCTGGCTTATCGTCCCGCCGCCGTTCGCGCACCCTCCTGGATCAGCGGCGCTGCAGCTTCCAGTTGCGAGTGCGGCCTTCCGCGAGCCACTCGATCGCCTGCTCGATCCGGCGCTGCTGGGTCTCCGGTCGCTTGCAATCCTGGATCCACTCGAGGTACTCGCGCTGGTGGCTCGGCGCGAAGGCCTCGAACAGCACCTTCGCCTTCTTGGCGCGGGCCAGGGCCTTGGCGAATGCCGGCGGCACCACGGCCGGCGGCCGCGGGATGGCCTTCGTGCGCGGCAGCCGGACCCCGGCTTCGTTCAGTTCGCGCGCCCGCTTCAGCGCCGCAGCGAACGCGGCCACCGACGGCAGGTCGTCCGGACCGGTCAGCCGGCCGCACTGGCGGACGACGTCGGCGATGGCCGCCTCCTCCTGCAGCAGCAGGCGTTCCTTCCAGAACGCGAACGTGCAGTGGGCCTTGAAGGCGGCCATGCCGCCGAGCAGCCCGTGGCACTCGAACGACGGCGCGCGCCACTTGATGGTTTCATGGACGTCGGGAAGGACACGATGGACCCGCGCCCGCAGCTCGGCGAGAAGCTGGCGAGCGAGGTCCGGGGCGGACGCAAGGTAGGCGTCCACCCGAGGATCGGTGGTCGGCATTGGCGAGAGGCGAGGCTCGTATGATGGCGGCCGATTTCGGGAAAGTCGAGGCGACTCGTGCAGGAGAACTGCCTGTGCCATGGGGAGTTCCGGCCGCGGCGAGCGGCGACTGCAAGCGGCCGCAGCGAGCGCTCCCCCGCCAACCCGGCAATCAGAACAAGGCGACCTGGCTGCCGCGGCTCGTGGCCGCTCCGGCCGGTACGCCGCTGTCCCAGACGAACCACTGCGCGAACAGCACGAGGCCGGCGAGGCCGGGATCGTTCGGCACCAAGAGGCGCAGCGAGCCGTAGCCGGCGCCGGCGACCCCAGGCGTGCCGTGCAGCACCCCTGGCACCAGCAGTTCGCCGCCGTTCAGCAGCACGTTCAGGTTGACGCCACCGATCGTCGCCGAGGTCGGGAACAGGTTCAGCACCAGCGTCGACGGGGCCCCGCCGCGGGCGTTGGCGACGCCGAGCTTCCAGTCGACGTTGCCGAGGTTGGCCGGCACGCCGGCGAGCACCTGCGGCACGCGGCCGCCGGTGCCGGCCGAGCCGACGCCGTAGAGCGGGCCCAGTTCCGGCAGCAGCTGGCTGCGCAGCGTCGGTCGATCGAACGGCGGCAGGCCGTTGGCGACGCGTGGATCGGTCAGGCCGTTCTGCAGGAAGTTGATCAGGTCGTTGGCGGCCTGCGGCGGCACACCACCGGGCGGCGGACCGTTCAACGGCTGCAGCAGCGGGTCCTTGTTCTGCAGGTTCGGGCCACCGCCGTTCAGGTAGAAGCCGAACACCTGGCCGAGCGTGGTGAACTGGCCGTTGTGCATGAAGGACGTGCGCAGGCCGACGTTGCGCAGGCTCGGCACCTTGAACTTGCCGCCGTCGCTGGCGATGCCGGTCACCGCCTGGCGGCCGTTGTCCTGCGCGATCGGACGCAGGCCGAGGTTGCGGAACTGGCGGTCGCTGAACAGGCCGGGCGTGTGGCAGAGGTTGCAGCGCGCCGGGCCGTTGAACACCGCCAGGCCGTTCTGCTGTTGCGGCGTCAGCGCGTTCGGGTTGCCGGCGACGAACAGGTCGTACGGGGTCTGGTTCGGCACCAGCGTGCGCTGGTAGGTCGCCAGCGCGTAGGCGATGCGCTGCGCGGTGATGTCGGGCGAACCGAACGCCGCCTGGAACAGCGCCGGATAGGCCGTGCCACCGGCGATCGCCGCCGCCATGTCGGCCGGCAGGTTGGTCGCGAGCGCCATCGGCTTGGCCGTCTGCAGCTTGCTGGTGACGTTGGCGAAGGTGCGTGCGTCGTGCGCCATCTCGTCGTGGGCCAGCAGCGGGGCGAGCGCCTGGTTCTCGAGCGCACCGCCGGTCGGGATCGTGGTCACGCCGGTGTCGGGGTCGACGAAGTTGGTGCGGGCGCGGCCGTCCCAGAACATCTCCGGGAACCACGCGGCGGTCAGGAACGACGGCGACGCGCGGCCGGTCACCTGCGGCGCGGTGCCGAACACGGCGTCCGGCAGGTAGGCGTTCTGCGCATCGCTGCGCGGCAGGCCAGGCGAACCGAACTTGTCGTCGGGCGAGGGCGTGACCCCGTCCGGGCCCGGGTGCGCGGCCCGCCGCAGGTCGCCGCCGCCGGCCGCGAACGTGTGGCAGGTGCCGCACGCGACGCGGTTGTTGCTCGACAGCTGCTCTTCCCAGAACAGCAGCTTGCCGAGGATCGCCTTCTGCGGCGTGATCGGGTTCTGCGGCGGGACGGGCTGCGGCGGCAGGACCTGTGCAGCCAACGAACTGGCCAGGGCGAGGAAGATGGGTAGACGCATGGTCGTCAGGGGCTTTGGACCACCGGTGGAAGGCAAGACCGGTGTGTCGGGACTGTCGCGGCAACGTCACGCCCGCTGACGCTCACACCGCAAGCCCTTCATTTCCGCAGGTAGCATCGCCCCCCTATGCAGAAGGTCCGCCCCGTCGCTGCCGTCGTCGCTCTCGGCGCCCTCGCATGGTGGCTCTGGTGCGCAGGCGACGACACGGCGCCACTGCCCGCCGACGCGCTGGCGACCCCGCCGACGACCGACCCGCTGCCGGCGGCGACGACGACGACGCAGCTGCCGCCGCGCCCCGCCATCGTGCGCGATGGCATCTGGTGGAGTGATCCGTTGACGGCTCCCCAGGTCGAACCGCTGGTCGCCGACGAGCACGAACCGCGCAGCGCGGTGCTGCGCGGACGACTGACCGTGCGGCAGCAACCGTGGATCCACCCGGCCGGCGTCGAGGTGCGGCTGACCCGCAGCTGGCTCGACAGCGTGCTGCCGGTCGAGGGCGAAGGCGCCCAGCGTGCGCCGGCGCGCGACGAGCCCACCACCACCACCGACGCCGATGGCTGCTTCGCGCTGCGCTTCCAGCCGACCGCCGACGAACTGTTCTTCCTGATCGACGTGCGCGGCGCCTGGCAGGACTTCCAGAAGGTGCCGCACCAGCCGCGGCCCGGCGAGACGTGGGAACTCGGCGACGTCTGGCTCGAGCAGCGCGGCGGCATCGCCGGGGCCGTCGTCACCGTCGACGGCCAGCCGCTCGCTGGCGTCGAAGTGCGCGCCGTCGACGAACCGCTGAACGCGCTGGCCAGCGGCCTCGACGACGTGCAGGACCTGCGCAGCCGCGGCCTCGCCGCGTGGCAGCCCGACGGCAGCATGCGCGGCGGGGCGGTGCCGGGCTGGGTCGCGCGCCGCGACCGCTTCCTGCCGTTCCCGATCGCCGTCACCGACCAGCAAGGCCGCTTCCAGCTGCGCGGACTGCGCCCCGGCCGCCACGACCTGTTCCTGCAGCCGGGCAGCAGCCGGGAGCAAGGCCGCCACGTCGGCACCCTGCGGCGCATCCAGGTCGTGGCGGGCCGCACGACGCAGATCCCAGCACTGCTCGCGACGGAGAGCGACCAGGTCGCCGTGCGCGTGGTCGACGAGGACAACGTCGCCTGGCAGCGGGCCAGCGTCGCCGTGCTGCACGGAGTGCACGGCTTCGGCAGCGCGCCGGTGACCACCAATGCGCGCGGCGAGGCGTGGCTGCAGTTCCTCGACACGGGCCGCGCGTCGCTGCTGTTCGCCTACCCCGGCGGTGGGCCGTGGATCGAGGTGGACGGCATGAGCGCGAACAAGCTGGTGGTCACGGTGCCGCGACCGCGGCCATTGACGATCCTGCTGTTCGACGAAGGCGACCGCGCGCTCCACGGCGGCACCGTGCGCACGTTCGCCGACGCGACGCAGTTCCGCCGCCGCGACCGCGCCCTGCCGGCGGCGATGCAACCGCAGGAACGCGAGCCGGGCCGCTACATGGGGCAGCGGCCGTGCGCGCTGGTGGTCGTCGCCTCGGTGCCGGGCTTCGCGCCGGCGATCGCGCACGTGCCGCACGACGCGAACACGCCCGACGTGCTGTCGTTGAAGCTGCTGCCGATGGGCACGACGACCGTGCACACGCGCGACCTCGAAGGGCGCCCGATCGCCGGCGCCGCGATCCGCGTGCAGGTCGACAGCAACCCCGAGCTACGGTTCGCCGGTGCCCAGTGGAGCGCACTCGCCGACCGCCGGGTGCAGCTCGGCCACACCGACGAACGCGGCGAACTGGTCGTGCCGACCTGGCCGGCGCGCTTCTCGCTGCAGGCGACGCATCCCGACTTCGCGCCGAGTGCGGGCCCGCACCTGGTGCCGGTCGCCGGCGGCCGCGTCGAGCTCGTCCTGCGCCGTCCCACCGGCATCGCCGGCACGCTGCTGCTGCAGCAGCGGCCCGCACCCAAGGGCTTCCGGGTGCGCGCGCGCCAGTACGCCCCCGAGGGCCACGAACTGCACGGCAACAGCCTGCTGCAGAGCCAGCTCGCGGTGACCGGCGACGACGGCACGTTCGCGTTCCGCGGCCTGTGCGCCGGCTTGTGGGACCTGCAGCCGGAGCTGCCCGGGGTGCCGACGTCGGCCGGTGGCACCACGGTGCGCACGGAGTTCCGCCGCCAGCGCGTCGTGCTCGACGACGGCCAGGAGCTGCACGTGCGGCTCGACGCCGAAGCCGAAGCTGGCCTGCCGAACCGCCTCGTCGGCACCGTGCGCCGCGACGGCCTGAACGTGGCGGGAGCGGTGGTGCGCGTGCGCCCGGTGGCGCCGCCGAGCGACCACGGCAACGAGCGCGGCCCGCGGCGGACCCGCGATCGCCACCGCCCGGACACGCGCCGCAGCGATGCCGAACGCAGCGTGCAGGGCGAGTTCGTCGAGGCCACGGCGAGCTTCACCCACCGCTGCGACACCGACATCGTCGGCGAGTTCCGCTTCGCGTCGCTGCCGGCGTCGGCAGCGATCGAGGTCCGCGTCGAACTGTCGGGCGACACCGGCCTGCAGCTGGTGCACTGCGAAGTCGTGCCGACGCCGGGCGACGGCCAGCTGGCGCGCGTCGACGTGGCCCTGCAGTCGGCGCGCTTGCTGCTGGCCTGCACGCGCGACGGCCGCCCGCTGACCGACGAGATGCTGCGGCTGTCGCGGCACGATGCACAGGGTCGCGAGCTCGCCCGCCGCGACGTGCTGCTCGACGGCAGCGGCCAGGCCGACCTGTTCGACCTGCCGGCCGGCGAATGGCACGTGCAGCCGCGCACCGGCTTCGGCCGCGTCGTCCCCGACCGCATCGACCTGCAGACCGGCAGCACGCGGACCGTCGACCTGCGCCTGCTCGACCGCTGACCGCGGCCCGCGAACGCCTTGCCCGCCGGCGCGCGGCGGGCGTGCGCCAGCTCAGCCGGCGCGCAGCCGATGGTGCCGAAGCAGGTCGGCGAAGTCCTTCGTCACGTCGACGGCAGCGGCGCGGCGGTAGCAGCGCTGCGCGCGCGCGGACTCGCCGCGGGCCGCCAGCGCATCGCCGAGTGCGATCCACGCGACCGCGTCCCACGGATCGACCTGCACGAGCTGCGTGAACGTCGCACACGCGGCGTCGTGGTCGCTGCGCAGGAACTGCACGAGGCCCGCGGCGAAGCGTTCTTTCCGCTGTTTCGCCGCCGCCGACCAGCGCCGGCGCCAGCGGCCGTGGGCCAACACACCGGCGAGCGCCAGCGACAGCAGCTGCAGCAACAACACCAGCGCCCACAGCGTGCCAGGTCCGGCGGCGAGCGCGTAGCGGCCGAGCAGCCACGCATCGAGCAGCACCCACAAGCCGACGGTGCCGCCCCAACCGAGCGCGAGCCGGCCGGTGCGCAGGAAGAACCACGCCGACGCCTGCCCGAGGACGAACAGCAGCAGGTTGGGCAGGAAGTGGTCCGCGAACACGTTCGCGAGCCTACGCCGCCGGCGGAGCGAGCTCCACAGCGCGTTCGGTGCTGGCACCTGCTACGCTGTTCCGCCCCGAATGCGGTTCCCTGGACGCCTGTATCTCCTGTTCACCCCGGAGTCGTGCCGCCGCGACCCGTGGCAGACGCTCGAACTGGCGATCGCCGGCGGCGTCGACCTGGTGCAGTGGCGCAAGAAGGGCGACGACCGCGCCGGCTTCGAACGCTGCCGCACGATCTGCCGCGCGCACAACGTGCCACTGATCGTCAACGACGACGTGATGCTGGCGGTGCGCGGCCGCGCCGCCGGTGGCCACGTCGGCCAGACCGACATGCCGGTGCCGGCCGCGCGCAAGCTGCTGGTCGACCGCTGGCTCGGCGTCAGCACGCACGACGGCAAGCAGATCGCCGACGCCGCGCACGAAGGCGCCGACTACATCGGCTTCGGCCCGTGCCATCCGACCGCGACCAAGGGCTACGAACACGGCAAGTCGCCAGCCGACATCGAAGCGGCGGTCGCGACGGCGGCGCAGCACCGGCTGCCGCTGTTCGCCATCGGCGGCATCAACCCCGACAACCTGCCGGGCCTGCGCCTGCTCGGCGTCGACCGCATCGCCGTCAGCAGCCACGTGCTGTCGGCCGAGGATCCGCGGGCCGCGGCGGCGGCGTTGCGCGCGTTCCTGTAGGCGCCTCGCCGGCTGCCGCTCACAGCAGCAGCATCGCGTCGCCGAACGAGAAGAAGCGATAGCGGCGCGCCACCGCCTCGCGATACAGCGCCAGCACCTCCTGGTGGCCGGCGAACGCCGCGACCAACATCAGCAGCGTCGACTGCGGCAGGTGGAAGTTGGTGAACAGCGCGTCGACGACCTGGAACTGCTTGCCCGGATACAGGAACAGCTGCGAGCTGCCGGTGCCGGCGGCGGCGAGGCGACCGGGCGCTGCGCACGTCTCCAGCGTGCGGCAGCTGGTGGTGCCGATGGCGACG
>CANGSN010000077.1 GCA_947455805.1 Planctomycetota bacterium | reverse complement strand
TTGCCCGCCTTCTCGCCCAGCAGCTCGGCGACCAGGGCGGCTTCGCCGTAGACGACCTTCAGCGCCTCGATCATGCCGGCCGTGTGCACGCCGACGCAGCGGTTGACGCGCTCGTCGAACCAGTAGTTGCCCGGCAGCGACTCGATGTTGCCGTCGAACACGAGGCCGACGACCTTGGCGTCGCGGTCGAGGATCGGGCTGCCCGAGTTGCCGCCGATGATGTCGGCCGTGCAGACGAAGTTGTACGGCGTGTCGAGGTTCAGCTTCGCCTTGCTCTCGGTCCAGCGCTTCGGCAGGTCGAACGGAGCCTTGTTGTCGAAGCCCTGGTTGCGCTCGAACAGGCCGTTCAGCGTGGTCTTCGGCGGCACCATCGTCGTGCCGGCCTCGTAGCCCTTCACCGTGCCGTAGGCGAGGCGCAGCGTGAACGTCGCGTCCGGGTAGTTGGCCGCGCCGTAGACCGCGAAGCGCGCGTCGTTGATCGTCTTCTTGGCGTCGGCGAGCACCGTCGCGGTGACCTTCTCGATCTCCGGCATCATGCGCTGGAGGTTCGGCTTCTCGGCGAACTTGTCGCGCAGCTTGCCCATCTCGGCGGCGATCAGCTCGAACGCGGCCTTGACCTCGGGCTTGCCGCTCTTCTGGACCAGCTCCTCGTCGCGCGCCTTCATCTTCGCCATCATCTCGGCGGTCTGCAGACCGACGAGGTGACCCTCGTAGGCCTTCAGGCTGTTGGCCGTGCCGAAGTACTGGTCGCGCATCGCGAACGCGGCCTTCGGGTCGGCGTCCATGCGCTTCTTCATCTGCGCGAGGCGGTTCTTCAGCAGCTTGACGATCTGCGGCACCGGCAGGTCGCGCTGGAACTCCATCTCGGCGTGCGTCAGCGAACGCTCGGTGCCACCCGGGTGGCCCGACACGAAGATCAGCTCGTCCGCGGCGGCGCCGTCCTGGTCGAACGGGAAGTAGAACTTCGACGAATCGATCGGCTTGCCGTCCTCGTAGACGCGGAAGAACGCGCAGTCGAGGCAGTAGCGCGGGTAGGTGAAGTTGTCGTAGTCACCGCCGTAGAACGCGACCTGCTTCTCCGGCGCGAACACCAGGCGCACGTCGTCGTAGCGGTGGTAGACGTAGATGCGGTACTGGTTGCCGTCGTAGAGCGGCACCAGGTCGGCGATGATGTGCTTCTTCTCGTCGCTCATCGCCTTGGTCATCTCCTCGACCTTGCCGCGCCACTCGTTGCCCTCGGGCGTCTTGTCGGCAGCCTTCAGCGCCAGCACCTCGTTGGTGACGTCCTTGATCTCGATCAGCTGGCGGAGCGTCAGGCCCTTGCCGGGCACTTCGCTGCCGTAGAGGCGCGAGCTGAAGCCCGGCTCGACCCAGTCCTTCTCCGGCGTCGACACCGCCTGGATGGTCTCCAGCGCGACGTGGTGGTTGGTCATCACGAGACCGTTCGGCGACACGAACGAGCCCGAGCCACCGGTGTCGAAGCGCACGCTGCCGAGGCGCACGTGCTCGAGCCAATCCTTCGTCGGCTCGAAGTTGTACTTCTCCTTCAGTACCTGGAGCGGCAGGCCGTCGAACAGCCACATGCCCTCGTCGGGACGGGTCATCGACGACGGGAACGACGCGCCGAGTGCGATCAACGCCACGGCGAACGGAACGATCGGAGTCAGGTGCATTGCTACCTCGGAGGAAACGGGCCGTGATACGGACCGCGGGGCGAGGATGATAGAGACCATCCGGAACGGGGCCATGGTCCGCTCGCCCCTTCCTCTGCACGCGCCCGCCTTGGCCCCCACCCCGGGGCCGGGTCAGCCGCGCGCCGCCGGCGACGCCCGCTGGGGCAGCCACTCGATCGTGGTCCGTTCCTCGTCGAACTGCACGCGCAGGCCGTGCCGCCAGCGCCGGAGGATGGCCGCGACCAGCTGCCGGGCGATGCGCAGCCCGGTGGTCGGCACTTCGACCCGGTCGTCGCCGATGTCGATGCGCAGCACGCGCTGCAGCGGATCGGCCTGCACCTCGGCCCGTTCGACCTGCGCGATCAGCTCGCGCACGGCCGGCCAGTGCGGCGGCAGGGCCCCGGTCAACACCACGCGGTGTGCGGCCGCGCCGTCGCGGATGCGTTCGCAGGCAGGGCACAGCACCGGCGGCAGGCCCGGCGGCACCTCGTCCCAGCGCCAATGCCCCTGCCACTCGGTGGCGCCGCACGACCGGCAGACCGCCGGATACATGGCGCCCTTCGGCTGGTAGCGATCGACCCAATGGAGTGCAGCGCGGCGGGCGCGCGCATAGGCGAGCAGACGCGAACGATCGGGCATGGACATGGCGACCTCCGACTGCGCATCGTCGCCGGCAGCGGCCGGCGTAGCGCTACCCTCAATGACGGCGAACGACCCCCGCACTGCGGCCGAACCGCCCATGTCAAGGTGCGCAGCGCTCCGTGCCGATGAGCGGCGCGTCCTCGGAGCGGCATGCACGACAACAGCAAGCGGATGTTCACGCGCTACGCGCTGCCCCTGTTCGCCCGGGATCTCCGCGTGCTCGAGATCGGCCCGGATGCAGCGCACAGCAGCTACCAGCAGCTGGTCGAGGGCGCCCTCGGCGGCCCGTGTGCTTGCTGGCACACGATCGACCTCGCCGGCCGCCCCGGCATGACGCACGAAGCACGGGACGAGTACACGTTCCCGCTCGCCGACGACAGCTACGACCTCGTGCTGTCGGGCCAGGTGCTCGAGCACGTGCAGAAGCCGTGGCGCTGGCTGCCCGAACTGGCGCGCGTCTGCCGCCCCGGCGGCCACGTGGTGACGCTGAGCCCGGTGTCGTGGCCCTACCACGAAGCGCCGGTCGACTGCTGGCGCATCTACCCGACCGGCCTGCGCGCGCTCTGCGACGAAGCCGGCCTCGAGGTACGCGACTGCCGCTGGGAATCGCTCGAGCCGCGCAGCCTGCTGCCGCGCTGCCCGCGCCCGCTCAGCGACCACGCGCCCGGAACGCTCTACAAGCTGGCGCGCCTCGTCGGCTGGCCGCTGGCGCGCAGCTACGACGCGATCACCATCGCGCAGAAGCCGCAGCCGTCGAGGGCAGCGAATCCAGTCGATGGAACGCTGGTTGGCACCCACTGAAGGGGCGGCATCTCCAGCTCTCGAAGAAACGCCATCGGATCTAGGGTTTCGTCCCGACAGGACAGGCCAACCACACGGCATGGAGCCGAGTTTCGTCCGACTGGCTCTCCACCGACCGTAGCGCATGCAGCGAAGCTCGCAAGGTCGGATGGCTGCCGGCAGAACATAGAACCAGATCCGGACAGCCCTACCATCCGCGGGGTGAGCCCGCACCTGCTGTTGCCCGAACGCCCGTCCCCAGGCCCCGAGTCCCTCGCCACCTACCGCGCGCGCGGTGGCTACACCGGGTTGCTGCAGGCGCAGCAGAAGGGCGCCGCCTGGCTGCGCAGCGAAGTGGCGACGTCGCTGCTGCGCGGCCGCGGCGGTGCGGCGTTCCCGACCGCGCGCAAGTGGGAGCTGGCGGCGGCTGCCACCGCCGACCAGAAGTTCGTCGTCGCCAACGGCGGCGAGCACGAGCCCGGCAGCCACAAGGACCGCTACCTCGTCGAGCACCACGCGCACGCGGTGCTCGAGGGCCTCGCCCTCGCCGGCGTCGCCACCGGTGCCACGCACGGCTACCTCTACCTGATCGAGGACATGCACGGCCCGCGCGCTGCGGCCGAGCAGGCGCTGCGCGAAGCGACCGCGGCCGGCCTGCTGCCGTTCCCGATCACCATCCACCTCGGGCCGACGACCTACGTCGCCGGCGAGGAGACGGCGGCGCTGAACGCGATCGAAGGCAAGCCGGCGAAGCCGCGCAAGAAGCCGCCGTTCCCGGGCGAAGTCGGGCTGTTCGGCAAGCCGACCACGATCAACAACACCGAGACGCTGGCGCACGTCGCGTGGATCGCGCGGCACGGCGGGGCGGCGTTCGCGGCGATCGGCACCGCCGAGAGCAAGGGCACGCTGCTGTTCACGCTGCCGGGCGGCGAGCACGGCGTGCAGCGCCCCGGGGTCTACGAACGGCCGTTCGGCACGACGTGGCGCCAACTGCTCGACGGCGCTGGCGGCGGCATGGTGCCGGGTCGCACGCTGCGCGCGCTGCTGCCGGCGATGTCGAGCGCGTTCCTGTCGGCGCAGCACCTCGACGTGCCGATCGCCTACGAGACGCTGCGCCCGCTCGGCACCTCGCCGGGCTGCGGCGGCATCCGGCTCGTCACCGACGCCACCGACACCGTGGCGATGGCGGTCGAGATCGCCGAGTTCTTCATGAAGGAACAGTGCGGCCAGTGCCCGCCGTGCCGCATGGAGACCAACCAGTTCGTGCACATCCTGAAGGCCGTGCAGCAGAAGAAGGGCCCCGGCTACGACGACAAGATCCAGAAGCTGGCCGAGTTCTCGCGCAAGAAGGGCTTCTGCTCGCTGATCGAGATGGCGGCGGCGCCGGTGGTCAGCGCCGTGAAGTTGTTCGCCGACGATTTCGCCAAGGCGGCGGGCCCGGCCCAGCCGACGGACGCCTGACGTGACGCACTTCTACTACGCCGCCTGCACGCTCGGCCTCGAGGACGTGCTCGCCGACGAGATCCACGCACTCGGCGGTCGCCGCATCGAGAACCGCCGCGGCGCCGTCGCGTTCACCGGCGATCGCTGGCTCGGCTACATGGCCTGCTTGTGGCTGCGCTCGGCGGTCCGCGTGCAGGAAGAGCTCGCGCGCGGCCAGATCGACGGCCGCGAGGGCCTCTACGAACTGACGCGCACGGTCGACTGGTCGCAGAGCATCACCCACCTGCAGACGCTCGCCGTCGACGGCTCGATCAAGGACAGCTTCGCCAACGACACGCGCTTCCCGGTGCTCGTGGTCAAGGACGCCGTCTGCGACCAGTTCCGCGAACGCGTCAACAAGCGGCCCGACGTCGACAAGGAACGGCCCGACCTGCGCATCAAGCTGGTGCTGCAGGGCGACGAGGCGATCCTCTACCGCGAGCTCGGCGGCGAACCGCTGCACAAGCGCGGCTACCGCGAGATCCAGCACAAGAGCCCGCTGAACGAAGCGACCGCCGCCGGCCTGCTGCTGCGCAGCGGCTGGGACAAGCGCACGCCGCTGTGCGATCCGATGTGCGGCTCGGCGACGTTCCTGATCGAAGCGGCGTGGATGGCGATGGACCGCGCCCCCGGCCTCGGCCGCGCCTTCGCATTCGAACGCTGGCGCGACACCGACGTCGCCGCGTGGCGCCGGCTCTACGACGACGCGGAGGCGCGCGCCGAAGCCGGCAAGGCGAACCTGCCGCCGCTGTGCGGCAACGACCGCCACCCGGGTGCTCTGTCGATCGCCGAGCAGGCGGTCGCCAAAGCCGGCCTGACCGGCCGCATCGCGCTGCACCACGGCGACGCGGCCGACTACGTGCCGCCGTTCGCACCGGGCTTCGTGGTGACGAACCCGCCGTACGGCGATCGCTTGTCGCCCGACGAGGACGCGCTGGTCGGCAGCTGGCAGTCGCTCGGCCGCTTCCTGCACACGCAGTGCAAGGGTGCGGTCGCGTGGGTGCTGTGTGGCAATCCCGAGCTGACGCGCCACCTCGGCCTGCGCACGAACCAGAAGCACCCGGTGCACAACGGCCCGATCGAGTGCCGCTGGCTGCGCTACGAGATCGACGGCGCGCGCTGAAGCGCGTTCACTCGCCGCCGCGGCGCGCGCACTGGCGGCCGAGCCAGCGACCGAGCAAGAGCCACCCGGTGAGCACTGGCAGCGCCGTGGCGAGCAGCGCTGCCGGCCCCAGGCGCGCCCACACCAGCACGTTGTTCAGCAGGGCTCCGAACAGGTCGCCCGTGCGCAGCACCGCCGTGTCGACCACGGCCTTCGACACGTACTTCGCCTCGGCGTCGAGCGGCGTGTAGAGCAGTTCGCGCGCCGGCTTGTCGAACGCGAACTGCAGCATGCGGCGCAGGATCTCCACGACCTGCACCACCGCGACCAATGGCCACACGCCGAGGGCGACGAAGCCGAACAGGCTGGCGAGCGGCATCACGCACAGCACGGTGGCGACGCCAAGCGCCAGCATCGCGCGGCTGGTCGCGAACAGCTGCAGCACGACGCACAGCAGGTTCTGCCAGAAGTTGATGTCGGCCTCGACCTGCCGCCGCGCCGTCTCGTCGAGGCCGGCCAACACGCCCATGCGCTGGTAGTAGAAGCTGGTGGCGACGACCGCGGCGATCAGCACGAACAGGCCGATGCCGCGCAGGTACGGCTCGCGCACGACCCGCGCGAGGCCGGCGAGGAAGCTCGGCCCGTTCGCGCCCTTGGGCGCCACCACACGGCCCATGCGCCGGCACGAGCGCAACGACCGCCACCATGCCAGCACGCCGCACTCGATGGCGACGGCGGCGAGCAGGCACAAGGAGGCATAGGAGAACTCCGCGAGCTGCTTCGACAGGCTCGAGCCGAGCACGGCGCCGAGCGTGCCGCCGACCGACACCAGCGCGAACAGGCGCTTGCCCTGCGCCAGCGAGAACCACTCGACCGCGTGCACCCAGACCAGCGTGACGCCGCACACCGAGAACGCCGTCACCCACGAGTAGAACAGCGCGTAGCTGCAGCCGCGCAGGTCGCCGAAGTCGAGCGCGCCGAGCGTCGGCGAGCCGGTCGTGAACCACGCCGCCAGCAGCAGGAAGCTGCCGGCGAACGCGTGCAGCGCATACGGCAGGAAGCGATGCGACGGGAAGCGGCGCACCAGCGCCATGTACGGCTGGTTCAGCAGCGTCGTCAGCACGAACGTGAGCGCGAACAGGCCGATCAACCGATCCGTGCCGAACGCGGAGCCGACGTTCTCGCGCAACGGCCGCAGCAGGTAGTACGCGAACAGCACGAAGAAGAACGCCACGGCGGTCCACGCCGCAGCACGGCGTTCGTGGACGGTGGCGTCGGAGAGGCGCAGCAGTCGCAGCAGCAGTTCGCGCACGCAGCAGATACGGAGGGGACGGCGCCGCGGCGAGTGGCGGCGGCGAGTTGGCGCGTTCGTAGTCGGCGGCCGCACCGCGGGCCAGCGCAGCGTGCCCGTTCGTGCTGGCGCACGCTTTGGGCGCCCCTATCGTGCTTCGCCGCGATGACCAGTGCCGCCCGCTTCCTGCCCCACCTGCTGCTGGTGGTGCTGATCATGATCTGGAGCGGCAGCTTCGTCGTCTCGAAGATCGGCCTGGCGACGCTGACGCCGTTCGGCCTCGTCACCGTGCGCTTCTGGCTGGCGGCGCTGTGCGTGGTCCCGTTCGCGCTGCGAGCCGGCGCTGGCCTGCACCTGCGTACGGCGCTGGGGCCGGGGCTGGTCGCCGGGGCGGCGCTGGCGAGCGGCTACCTGCTGCAGATGGTCGGCATGACCGAGACGTCGGCGGCGATGGGCGGCCTGCTCGCCGGCCTGATGGTGCCGATCGTCGCCGTCGGCGGCTTCCTGTTCCTCGGCGCGCGCGTCGGCGGCGCTGGCATCGCCGGGCTGCTGCTGGCGATCGCAGGCATGGTCGCGATCTGCTGGCCGAGCGAAGGGCCGGCCGACGGCCCGAAGGACACGCTGTTCGGCATCCTGATGCAGGTCGGCTCGTCGGCCAGCTACGCCACGCACGTGCTGCTGCTGTCGCGGTTCGGCCAGCGCATGCCGGTCGCGGCGTTCACGCTGGTGCAGATGGTCGTCGTCGCCAGCGCGGCGACGGTCGCGATGCTGGTCACCGGCCGCTTCGCCGCTGCCGACGGGACCGTCACGTGGGACGGGTCGCTGTTGGCGACGCTCGCCTACCTCGGCATCCTGTCGACCGCGGTCGCGATCGGCATCCAGGCGAAGGTGCAGCACCGCATCCCGCCGGCGCACGTGGCGCTGCTGTTCACGCTGCAGCCGCTGTTCGCCGCGCTGTGCGGCTGGCTCGCTCTCGGCGACCACCTCGGCGCGATGCAGCTGCTCGGCGGTGGCTTGATCGTGCTCGGCGTCGTGGTGACGAGCCTCGATCGCGCGGCGGGTCAGCGCGGCCCGTAACTGGGGTTCAGCATCGGCTCGATCAGCTCGTAGACGAACCAGGCGTTGGCGCCGACCACGAGCAGCAGCGCACCGACGACGTAGCCGAACGGGCTCTTCGCCAGGCCGCCGCGCAGCAGCAACAGCGCACACGGCGACAGCATCGCGACCGCGGCGGCAGGCCAGCCGAGGTCGGCGAGGTGCTTGCCAGCCAGCACGAAGCCGCCGTGGGCGACGCCGATCCAGGTGCCGTCGGCGGCGGTCAGCGCGAACGGCTTCCGCCACAGCACGGTGCCCGCGGCCGCACCGACCGCCGCGGCGACGGCGCCACACAGCTGGCCGAGGAACGCGGAGGACGCCAACGTCAGCAGCACGGAATCGAGCGACAAGATCGTCGACCAGACCACCGCACTGGCGATGCCGACGGGCGCGCGGACGATGCTGGCGCGCGCCACCAGCGCCATCAGCGCGACGACGACGCCACCACCGCCGACCTGCAGCAGCACCTCGGTCGACGTCCAGCGGGTGGCGAGCTTGCTCAGTTCGAGCCACACGGTCGCCGCCGCGACGAGCACGGCAGCCACGGGCGCCACCTTCTGCGGCAGGATGCGCACGTGCTCGAGCAACGACACGAGGCCGGCCGCGACGACGCCCCACAACAGCCACTCGGTGCCGTTGGGGTTGCTCCACAGCTCGTGCGGCAGCGTCGGCCAGCCCTTCAGCAGGCCGTGTGCCACGTAGAGGCCGAGCGCCATCGCCAGCGGCAACAGGCGCACGCCGGCGAGGCTGACGAACAGCAGCGCGGCCAAGATCGGTGGCAGGGCGCCCTTCAGAACGACGATGGGATCCATGGTTTCCTCAGGGCGCTGGTCGCAATGATCGCGAGGCTCTCAGCTGGCGATCACTTCGCCTGGATGGTCTCGAGCGCGATCTGCAGCGTGACCTCGTCGCCGAGCGCGTTCTTGTCGACGCCGTAGGTCATGCCGAAGTCCGAGCGGTTGATGGTGAACGTCGTCATGAAGCCGGCGCGCTTGCCGTAGAACTCGCCGGTGCCGGTGAACTCGACCGGGATCGTCACCGTCTTGCTCTTGCCGGCCATCGCCAGGTCGCCGGTGACCTCGAGCATCTCGCCCTTCTTGGCGACCTTGGTGCTCTTGAAGGTGATCTCCGGGTTCTCCTTGCTGTTGAAGAAGTCCTGGTTCTTCAGGTGCGCGTCGCGCTTCTGGTCGTTGGTGTCGACGCTGTCGACCGGGATCGTCAGCTGCACCGAGGTGGCCTCGGGCTTGGCCGGGTCGAACGTGACCTTGCCGTCGACCTTGTCGAACATGCCCTGGAACCACGAGGCGTTGGCGTGCTTGACGCGGAAGACCACCGAGCTGTGGCCGCCGTCGACCGTCCAGTCGTGGTCACCGCGCGGGGCGCTCGGCGCCGAAGGAGCGGTGGGAAGGGCGAACAGGGCGAACGAGAGGGGGAGGAGGAGGAGCGTCTTCATGGGTTCGGTAGGTAGCAGGTCAGGAATGCTTGACTGGTCAAGGGTATGTCCGGAGAACGAAGCGCGACAAGGTCTGCTCCCAGAATTTCTTCGGGCGCCAGGTCACCGTCAGGGCAGGCGCGTGTCGGCGGCCAGCGTCTCCCCGTCGGCAGCGTAGTCGCCGAGCTGGAAGACCAGGTCGCGGTAGTTGCGGATGTCGAGCACGGCCAGCGACTGCACC
>CANGSN010000076.1 GCA_947455805.1 Planctomycetota bacterium | reverse complement strand
TGGCCAGCAATCGATCGAGGCGGGCGAGCACGCCGCTGGCGCGATCGACGACCTCGGGGATGCTGCCGGTCAGCGAGTGCAGCGGGTCCTCCTTCGGCTGGATGAACGCACCGCGCGGCAGCGGCTTGCCGGTGCTGCCGTAGCCTTCGAGTTCGACGGTGACCTGGCCGGTGACGAGCAGCCGGTCCATGCGCGCGCGCGTCAGGTCCTGGATGTTGGCGCGCGTCGGATCGACGCGCAGCTCGACCAGCGTCTGGCCGTCCTGGAAGCGCATGTCGGCGACGACGCCGATCGGCACGCCCTGGAAGTTGACCTTCGAGCCCACCACCATCCCCTTCACGTTCTCCTCGAACAGGATGAAGTAGGTCGCGCGTTCGCTGTGCAGGCTGTTCTGCAGGACGAAGGCCAGCAGGGCGACGAACAGGGCGCCAGTGCCGAGCACGAACAGACCGAGGCGGAAGCGGCGACCGTGCGGGTGCATGCTCAGACTTCCAGGTGGGCGATGACGTCCATGCCACGGCTGTCTTCGGCCGGCAGCCGCCGCTCGATGAAGTCGCGGATGCGCGGATTCGGGTCGTTCCAGACCCGATCGCGCGCGCCGAGGGCGGCGACGCGGCCGTCGAGCAGCACGACGATGCGGTCGGCGATCGCGTGCGCCGACGGCAGATCGTGGGTGACGACGACCATGGTGATGCCGAACACCTTGTTCAGCTTGACGATGACGTTGTCGATCTCGGCCGCGGTGATCGGGTCGAGGCCGGCCGACGGTTCGTCGAAGTAGACGATCTCGGGATCGAGGGCGATCGCGCGGGCGATCGCGGCGCGCTTCTTCATGCCGCCCGACAACGAACTCGGCAGCAACTCGGCGGCGTGCAGCAGGCCGACCATGTCGAGCTTCATGCGCGCGATCTCCAGCACGACCGCCGGCGGCAGGTCGGTGTTCTCGCGCAGCGGCAGCGCCACGTTCTCGAGCACGGTCAGGCTGCCGAGCAAGGCCCCGCCCTGGAACGACAGGCCGGTGCGCAGCCGCAGGTCGTGCAGCAGTTCGGGCGACGCCGCGTAGAGATCGTGGCCGGCGACCGAGACCGAGCCGAGCGTCGGCGGCAGCAGGCCGCACAGGTGGCGCAGCAGCGTCGTCTTGCCGCAGCCGGACGGGCCCATGACGACGAACACTTCGCCGCGGCGGATGGCGAGATCGACGCCGTCGAGGATCGTGCGCTCGCCGAACTGCGTGGTCAGCGCCAGCGCGCGCACCAGGTCGCTGCTGGCGTGGCCGCCGTGGGAGTGCGAGTCGCCGGTGGGCATGGTCAGACCAGCATCCGTTGGCAGGTCACGAACGCCGCGTCGACGACGATGATCAGGAAGATGCCGAGCACGACCGCGTTGGTGGTCGCGCGGCCGACGCCTTCGCTGCCGTCCTGCACGCGCAGGCCGAGCGCACAGCCGACGATGCCGACGGCGGCACCGAACGTCGCCGCCTTGGCCAGTGCGACGACGAAGTCCGACATGTGCAGCGCCGTGCGCAGCTGCTCGGCGAACGCGTCGAGCTCGATGCCGGCGACCGCCCACGCGAACAAGGCGCCGCCGCACATGGCGACGACGTCGAAGACGACGCCGAGCGACAACGCGGCGAAGCCGCAGGCGACGACCTTCGGCGCCACCAGGAAGCCGAGCGGCCGGATGCCCATCTGCTCGAGCGCGGCGATCTCCTCGCTGACCACCATGGCGCCGAGCTGGGCGGCGTTGCGCGAGCCCGAGCGCGCGGCCAGCACGATCGCCGTCATCAGCGGCCCGATCTCGGCCATGACCGACACGCCGACCATGTCGGCGATGTAGATCTCGGCGCCCCAGACGCGCAGCTGCACGTAGGCCTGCATCGCCAGGATCAGGCCGAGCAGGAACGCGATCAGCGCGATGATCGGCAAGGCGCCGGCGGCGCAGTGGTCGACCTCGATGGCGGTGCGGTCGAGCCGCAGCCAGCGCCGGCGGACCGGCCCGAGCAGCAGTTCCTGCAGCACGTCCCACGTCGTCCTGGCGACGGTCAGCGCACCGTCCACCATCGGCTCGACGAAGGCGCCGAGCCGCGTCACCGGATCGGGTCGTTTCGCGACCTCGTCGGGTTTCACCAGCCGCTGCACCGAGACCAGCGAGAAGAAGTCGAGCATCGGCTGGCTCAAGCCGCGCAGCTTCAGCTCGACCCCGGCCGCGCGCGCCGCGCGCATGCCGGCGACGACGCCGCCGAGGCCGGCCGAGTCGAACGAGTCGACGGCGCCGAGGTCGACGTAGAGCCGCGCCGGCTTCGTCCGCAGTTCGCGGTCGATGTCGGCGACGAGTCTGCCCACCGTGGTGCGATCCAGGGTGGCCGCTGCCGTGATGGTCGGATGGCTCACCGTCGTTTGCCTGGGAAGGCCGGTGCTATCGGGCCGTCGGACCCCACGACTTGAAGGTTGCCCGGTCGCGACGACCGCCCCTTCGTCCTTTCCACCCTGTGCCGACCCCGTCATGATGCGTTCGGTCGCTTTCGTCCCTTCCGACGTGCCCCCATCCCGGCCGTCGCCGCGGTTCCGCCGCGGTCCGTTCCCCACCATGAAGATCACGACCCTCCTCTGGTGCGCCACCGTCGTGGCCGCCTGCGCCAACGTCGTCCCCCCGAACGCCGCCGAGACCGAACGGCTGAACGAAGCCCGCCGCCTGCTGACCGACGACCCGCACCGCGCGTGCGCCATCGCCGACGAGCTGCTGGCCGCGAACAAGGGTTTGCGCGACGCCCTGCTGGTGCGCGCCGACGGCGTGATGCGCATCGCCCGCAACGACCCGCGCAATCGCGAGCCATTCCTGCGCGGCGCCGCCGCCGACCTCGAGCAGGCGATCGTCGGTCTCGACGAAGCCGACGCCGCCCCGCACCTGCTGCAGCTGTCCGAGTGCTACGCCGAGCTCGGCGAGTTCCAGACCGGTGCCGCTGTCGCCACGCGCGCCGCCGCCGCCTTCGCCGAACTCGGCGTGCCGACCGCGCGCCGTTCGGCGGCGCAGGCGATGCTGCTCGCCGGCCGCTGCGATCTCCGTCAGTTCGACGCCGCCCGCCAGGCCGAACTCGAAGGCACCGAGCGCGACCAGCGTGGCACGGCTCCGATCGGCGCCGAGACGGCGCGCCTCGCCACCACCGCCGCCGGCCGCTTCGCCGCCGCCCGCAGCGAGTTCCCCGGCGAGGCCATCGCCAGCCTGGCCCTGATCCAGCGCCGCCTCGGCCAGACCGGCGAAGCGCTGCGCGAGTACGAACGCGGCCTGCTCGAGTTCCCGCGCGAAGTGGCGATCCACGACGCCTACATCCAGTGGATGGTCGACAACGGGCAGGTCGAAGCGATGGTCGGCTCGTATTCGCGCCTCGTGCGCAGCAATCCGACGGTCACGCCGCTGCGCTGGCACCAGGGCCGCGCGCTGTTCCTGCGTGCCGACCGCCTGCGTTTCCAGGGCAACTTCCAGGCGGCGATGGAGGGCTACCAGAAGGCCGACGCGGTGTTCGGCGACTACGGCGCGATGGTGCCCGCCGACCGCGGCGGCAGCGACCAGTGGCGCGCCTTGTGCAACCTGTCGCGCGCGCGCGTCGCCGTCGAGATGGGCGACCTGAAGACCGCGGCCGCCGAGATCCTGCTGGCGGCCGAACGTTCGCCGGCGACGACGACCTACCAGGACGGCGCGCCGACGCTGATCGACAGCTTCCGCGAGCACTTCACCGGCGTCGCCTTCGCGGTGCACGTGGCGCTCAGCGAGAGCGGCGACGACGCGCTGGCGCGCACGCTGGCGTTCGACGAGCAACTGCTGCAGCGCTGCCCGGAACGCTGGAGCTGGGCCTACAACAACGCCGCGTTGGCCGCGCGCGACCTCGGCGTCGCCAGGTCCGCCGCCGGCGACACCGCCGCGGCGAAGGAACTGTGGCAGCGCAGCTATCGCCACTACCGGAAGGCGATGGCGCTGGCCCCCGACGACGCGCGCACCGTCAACGACACGGCGCTGATGCTCGTCTACCACCTCGAGCGCGACTACGACGAGGCCGAGACGCTGTTCCGCCGCGCCATCGACCTCGGGGCGCAGCGGCTCGCGGCGCTGCCGGCGGACGCCGAACGCAACCAGCGCGAAGCGCTCGAAGAAGCGGTCGGCGACGCCTGGCAGAACCTGGCGGTGCTCTACAAGGAACGCCTGCAGCGGCCGTTCGCCGAGTACCGCGCGTTCTGCGAGGAGTCGGTGAAGTTCTTCCCGTACGCGCGCCGCGAAGCCGCGGCGATGCTGCGCAACGAAGGCAAGGCCGAGATCGCGTCGACCGCGCGCAGCAGCGGCAGCAGTGAGGCCGTCGGCAGCGACACCCCCGCGCAAGGCGGCGCCGCCGAGGAGCTGGCGAAGATCCGCTCGCAGGTCGACGAGAAGGCCAAGAACGAGGACTTCGACGGTGCCTTGTCGCTGCTCGACACCGTCGCCAAGGCCTGCCGCGAGCACGCGCCCTTCCACGCGCTGCGCGGCGAGCTGGGCCTGAAGCTGGCGCAGCAGGCGCTGGCCAACAACCGGAAGGGCGTCGACCTGTTCTTCCAGGACGCCGTCGGCGCGCTGACCCGCGCCGTCGAACTCGATCCCGAGCCGGTGCCGCCGCGGCTCATGCTGGCCGAGGCGCAGTTCGCCGCCAACCAGGTCGAGGAGTCGGTGACGACGCTGACCAGAGCCCTGCTGCACATGCAGTCGCAAGGCGGCGGCAAGCCCGAGCACCTGCTGACGCTGCACACGCTGCGCGCGCGCGCCGGCGGCCTGCTGTTCGCGCAGAAGCAGGGCAACGACAAGGAACTGCTCGACGCGGTGCGCGCGTCGTACCGCTACGTCGACGAGAAGGGCAAGCTCGACCCGCAGCAGATCGCCGCCTGGGCCACCACCGAGGAGTGGGCCAAGGCCGGCGCCGAAGCGGTGCGCGTCTACGCCCGCGGTCTGCAGAAGAGCCCCGGCGACCAGGCGCTGCTCGACGGCATCGTGGCCATCGGCTACCGCACCGAGCAGATGGCGCTCGCCGTCGAGGCGCTGCAGAAGCTCGACGACGCGGTCGGCGTCTGGTACCTCGGCAAGGCGCGCTTCTGGCTCGCCGACGCCGAGGCCCGGCAGCAGAAGCTGAGCGAGGCGCAGACGACGTTGGACCAGGCGAAGGCGGCGTTCGCCGATTCCATGGCGAAGAACGCAGCGTTCAAGGACAGCTGCGACATGTGGACGGCGATGGTGCTCGGCAAGAAGGGCAACCTGGCCCTGCGCGCCAAGGACTTCGCCAACGCCGAGACGTGGCTGCTCGAGTCGGTGCGCCTGCGCCCCGACCAGATCGGCACCGAGCTCGGCACCAACGAGACGACGAAGCTGGCCGTGCAGATCCTCGCCGACCACTACTTCAAGCAGGAGAACCTGGCCAAGACCGAGGCCATCTACCGCGCCGCCAGCGACGCGGCCAACGGCGACGGCGACCTGCTGAACAACGCGGGCCTGTTCGCGCGCGACCACGGCAAGGAGCTCGAGCAAGCAGGCAAGAAGGCCGAGGCGATGGCGATGTACGAGCAGAGCTACAAGGCCTACTCGCGCGCGCTGCAGCTCGAGCCGACCAGCGTCGGCCTGCGCAACGACACGGCCTTGATCGCCATCTACCACCTCGACCGCGACTGGGACCTCAGCAAGGAACGCCTCGACGGCGCGATCCGCGACGGCGAAGCGACGCTGAAGAACGCACCGCCGAAGGAGCCGAACGATCGCCAGGCGCTCGAGATGGCCGTCGGCGACAGCTACGAGAACCTCGCCCTCTGGCACCTGCGCCACTCGAAGGACTTCGCCGCTGCCAAGGCCGCCGCCGAGAAGAGCATGACCTACTTCCCGAAGGCCCGGCGCCCCGGCGCCAGGCAATGGCTGCGCGAGGCGGAACAGGGCTTGCAAGGCAAGTGACATGCGGATCGCTCGCCGGATGGCCGTCTCCCTGCTCGCCACCTCGCTGCTGCTGCCGCTCGCGGCGCAGCAGCCGGCCCAGGACACCAATGCGCTGCGGGCGAAGGCCTTCGCCGCCGAGAACGACGGGCGCTTCGGCGAGGCCGCCGATGCGTTCGTGCTGCTGAGCAAGGCCGAGCCGGCGCGCGCCGACTGGGTCGTCGCCGCCGGCCGCTGCCTCGGCCGCAGCGGCCGCTTCCGCGAGGCCCTCGAACTGCTCGACGCCGGCAGGAAGCAGTTCCCCGACGTCATCGACGTGCCGAACATGCTGGCGCGCACCTTGGTGCTGCGCCTCGAACGCGAGCCCGGCCTGCCACAGCCCGAGGTCACGCTCGCCGACGCCGCCGACCTGGTGCTCGCCGTGCTGGAAAGGGCGCCGCAGGACGAGGACGCGCGCCTGCTGCTGGCGCAGATCCGCCTGATGCAGGGCGATAGCACCGCCGCCCAGCGCGAGGCCGAGGACGTGCAGAAGCGCCATCCGGACAAGCCGGGCGCGCACGTGCTGCTCGGGCGCCTGGCGCTCGATCGCTTCCGCGGCCTGCTGCAACAGTTCGAAGCCGAGCAACCGAAGGGCCAGGCCGAAGCGGACGCGATCGCCTCGATCGACAGAGCAAGGCAGGCTGCGAAGATGGCGTTCACCACCGCCGCCCGCATCGACCCGACACGCGCCCACCCGCACTTGATGCTCGGCCAGATCGCCTGGCTCGATCGCAAGCCGCTGGAGGCGCAGCAGCACGTCGCCGACGCGCTGGTGATCGATCCCGAAGTGGCCGTAGACCACGACGCGCTGGTGCGCGACAAGAAGCCGGCCGAGCGCGCTGCGTTCTACGCCGCCCTGCGCGACCGGCACCTGGCCGGCAAGAAGCCGCAGCCGGCCAAGGTCGCGACGCTGCGCTTCCACGAGGGCCGCGCCCGCTTCGACGCCGGCGACTGGCAGGCGGCCAGCGCGTGCTTCCAACAGGCGCTGGCCGACGCGCCTGCCGCCACCAACAACCTCTACTACCTGTTCCTCTGCCGTTACGAACTCGGCGACCACGACGGCGCCGAGCAGCATGCGGCCCGCTACGCCGCGGTCAGTGCGCGCGCCTTCGCCGACGTGCTGCGCTCGCTCGACGGCGACCGCCGCGGCGCCATCGCCGCAGTGCTGAAGTTCCTCGGCGACCGCGCCTACCAGCAGCAGCGGCTGCCGGCGAGCCGCGACCTGAACCACGTCATCGCCTGCCTGAAGGACGACGCCGACGCCTGGAACAACCACGCGTTCCTGTGCCGCGAGACCGGGGACTTCGAGGCCGCGTTCTCGTCCTACCAGCACGCGATCGAGAAGGAGCCGGACACCGCACAGCTGTGGAACGACGCCGCGGTCGTGCTGCAGTACAACCTGAAGGGCGCCGACAACCTGGCGAAGGCGCGCACGATGTACGAACGCGCGCTGCAGCTCGCCGACAAGGCGCTGGCCGATGCCGGCCTGCCGGCCGCTCTGCGCGAACGCGCGCAGAAGGCGAAGGCCGACGCGCAGGCCAACCTCGCCGAGCTGGCGAAGTAGGGCGCCTGGCCGTTCCTGTCCGGTGGCTGGCTGGCAGGCGGCAGGCTGTCCGGCGGCTCACTGGTCCGACGGATGAATGTCCGGGAGCAGGCGGCTGCCGAGGTTGCCATAGTTGCGATACTCGGTGACGTCGGGCGGCCCAGCCGCGAAGCGCCAGACCAGCTGCCCCGGATCGCCGGCCGGCACCGCCAGCAGCGAGCTCGACACGGTGCCGTAGACTTCGCCGTGCTTGCAGACCGGATGTTGGGCGTCCCCGCCGCGGTCGCGCAGCAGCGTCGCCAGCGCGTCGAGCCGCGTCGGCAGGGACAGCGCCGGCGCCGACGCCGCGGCCTGCGTGCGCAGCACCAGCTGGCCGGGTTCGTGCTCGTTGCTGACGACCAGCAGCGATTCGAGCCACTCGATCGTCTGCACCACGCCGCGCGCGTGCCGCACGATCAGCGTGCGCTTGCCGTCGCACAACACCAGCTGGAACCCGGCGTGCGCGTGTTCCCTCACCTTGGCGACGACCGCCTGCACCCCGGCGTCGAGGTCGGTCTGGTCGAGTGCCAGGTGTGGCAGGTGGCCGCGCGACGGGGCATCCGGCACCGGCGGCACGCCGGCGAGGTTGGTGATGCCGGCGAAGCGGCCGCGGTCGTCGATCGCGAGCCAGGTGCCGCCGGCCTGGCGATCGCGCGGCGACAACAGGCGGCGGCGCTGGCCGACCCAGAGCCCGGGCGGTGCGGCGCGGCGATCCCGTCGTTCGTCGCGGTTGGCGGCGACGACGATCGGATGGTCGGCATGGAGACCACGCAACACGACGAGCAGGCACATCGGAGGCGACGACGGCGCGACGACGGAAGGTCGCGACGATCGGCGGGACGAGCCGCTCGCCGCGAACGGAACGGGACCGCGGCAGTCTAGCCGCCGACCTTGGCGAGGCTACTGCGGCGCAGCCACAGCATGCCGACGCCGGCGAGGCCGCAGAGCGCGGCGGCGGCGACGAACGCGCGCGGGAAGTCGCGACCACCGTCGCTGCGCGCCGCCGCCACTGCGCCGAGCACCGGCCCGATCGCGAGGCCGAACTGGATGCAGCTCTGCACCATCGCGAACGACAGCGTGCGGTGTTCGTCGGCGACGCGCTTGCTGGCGGCGGCGTAGGCGAGCGTCATCGAGCCGGCCATCAGCGCGGCGGTGCCGCAGCGCAGCAGCAGGAACACGTCGGCATCGCGCACCAGCGAGGCCAGCGCCTGCAGCGCGCAGAGGCCGAGCGCCAGCCAGCCGAGGCACCGCAGCGGCCCGTGCCGGTCGGCCATGCGCCCCCACCACGGCGTGCAGATCCACTGCGCGATCGCCAGGACGGCGAACGCCACCGCGATGGTGCGATCGAGCGCCAGTTCGCGCGTGTGGCTCCAGGCCGACAACCAGCGCACGGGTCCCAGTTCGCCGAGGAACAACGACAGCAGCGGCTCGAGCATGTTCTGGCCGAGGCGCAACGTCAGCACCAGCACCAGGAGGCCGGCGAACACGCGCTGGCGCAGCAGTTCGCGGCAGCCGCGTCCGAAGCCGCGCAGGAACGCGCCGACACCGCCCGACGCGACGACGCGTTCTTCGCGCGCGAACAGGTGCAGCTGCAGCGCCGCCAGCAGCGACAAGGCACTCGCCACCCAGAACAGCGACGCGCGGCCCCACCAGTGCGTGATCTCGGCGCCGAGGTTCGGGCCGAGCAGCGAACCGGTGGCCATCGCCACCTGCAGTCGCGCGATCACGCGGCCGTGCAGCCGCCGCGGCATGCCCTGCGTGACCAGCGAGATCGCCGGCGCCACGTAGCCGGCCAGCGCCCCCTGCAGCGACCGCATCAGCAGCAGCACCACCGGCGACGGCGCCAACGGCATCAGCGCCGTGGTCGCGGCGATCGCGAGGTTGGCGCGGATCGCCATCGGCTTCTTGCCGCGCTGGTCGCCGAGTGCACCCCACAGCGGCCCGGCGACCGCCGCCGAGAACGGGGCGGCGCCGTAGATCAGGCTCGCCCAGAACGCCAGTTCGTTCGCATCGTCGATCGCGAACTGCTCCTGCACGTGCAGCGCGAGCATCGGCAGGAAGGCCATCAGGCCCATCGAGGTCGCGAACAGGCTCGGCCAGACCGCGATGTAGTTGCGACGACCGGGATGCAAGGCGGTGCTTCTAGTGCTTCGGCGCCCGATCCGCGACCCGGCAGTGGGCGCGGACGCGGCCGCGCGCTGCATCGCGACCACTCACG
>CANGSN010000075.1 GCA_947455805.1 Planctomycetota bacterium | reverse complement strand
TCGGCGGACTGCTCGGCGGCTGGCTCGGCGTCGAAGGCGTGAAGGCACTCGCCGGCATCCGGCAGGCGACAGGCGGCGACTTCGCGTTGCCGCTCGCGTTGGCGCTCGGCTCGGGCCGCATCGGTTGCTGGTGTGCCGGCTGCTGTGCGGGTTCGCCGTGTGCCGCGGGTTGGTTCGCGACCGTCGACGCGGCGGGCACGCCGCGCGTGCCGGTGCAACTGCTCGAAGCCGGCTTCCACTTCGCCGCGGCTTGCTTGCTCGCCGCGCTGGCGAAGCGACGTGCTTTGCCGACGACGCGGCTCGCGGCCTACCTCGCGGCCTACGCGGTCGTGCGCTTCACGCTCGAGTTCTGGCGCCTGCATCCGCCGGTCGTGTTCGGGCTGTCGTGGCACCAGCTGCTGGCGGCGGCACTGTTCGCGCTGGCGGGCGGCACGTGGCTGCGGCGGGTGGTGGCTCGCTAGCGAGCGCGGGTCACGGTCGATCGCTCGCGCGACGACGAGGCCGTCGAAGGCATGGCACGCCGCCGCGCGGTTGCAGCCGTCGGCGGCCGAGCGTTCACAGCATGTCCAGCACGATCAAGCCGCCGCAGCCGATCATCCCGAACGCGGTGACCGCGAGCAGGACCTGGATCGCCATGACCACCGCACTGCGCAGCGGTGCCGGCTTCGTGGAGCACAGGGCGGCGACCACGGCGAGCCCGCAGCCGATGCCGAGGCTGGCGGCCGGCAGGACGACGAACCGGTACTGGTCGCGGCCGAACCAGCGGGCGTCGATCATCGTGGCCACGAGGCCGACGGCGATCGCCAGCAGCGACGCGCCGATCGCGATGGCCTTCTGGATCGGTAGCAAGCCGCGGCTCGTGGGCAGCGGCGGCGGCAGCTCGTGCTCGCCGGTGGTGCTGGCGACGGTGGGGGCCTTCGCTGGCGCCGTCGTGTGTTCGCGCTGTCGGCGATCGACCGAGCGGATGTGGACGATCACGCCGAGCAGCATCGCCAGGGCGAAGCCGGTGACGACGGTGCTCGGTTGCTGCAGCAGTTCGATCACGAGCTTCCGTTCCTCAGGGGCGTGCGGCGACGCAGGCGCGCCGTAGTTCCTACAGCAGCAGGTCGGCAGGGCAGGTGCTCAAGCCGAACGCCACGACCCACAGTAGCAGATAGGCGATCGACTCTGCCTTGGTCCGTTGCCGGAGCGGCGTCGCCAGTCCGCTGGTCGCCATGAGCAGGGGCGCCAACGGGATCAGGAACGCAGCGAGGATGCCGAGCCCGCCGATGGCCGTGTCCGCGGAGACGAGACGGAGCGCCGCCGTGGGGAGCGGTGCCAACGCCAGCACCAGCAGGGCGAAGCTCGCCTTCGATGCCGCGTCGGCGAATCCCGGCCGCAGGCCCAGGTCTGGTGCCGTTCGCGCGGCGCGGCGCAGATCGTCGGTGCGCGCCCGCAGCGGCAGGTGCAGGGCCAGCAGCAGGCTCGACAGCAGGAAGGTGCAGGCGACGAGAGCGAGCATCAGAGGAAGGCCCAGCCGCCATAGCAGCAGGTGACGGCCAAGGCCAACGCGCTCATCAGGAACAGCAGGAACCCCTCGTTCTCGCTGCGGGCACCAGCTGGCACCGCGACGAGGCGCAGGGCTTGGGCGAGGGCGGCCAAGCCGGTGACCATCGCGGCGACCAACATGGACGCGATCTCCAGCTCGGGTTTGCCGCCAACGCCGAGGTCCGCCAGCATCGCCAAGGCTGCGATGGCGAGTGCGAGCGCGGCCACGATCGCCGCCGCCACGAGGCAGGCGGTGCGCGGTCGCCGAGCGTCGTCCGGCGGCAGGCGTCGCCCGCGGGCGATCGAGGCGACCACGTTGGCCAGGCAGCAGCCGGCGCCGAGGGTCAGCAGCAATCCCAACCGCCACATGCGGGCGGGATGGTAACCCGCGGTTACGAGTGCGGTGCTCCGTGCGGGAGGGTCGCGGCCGGTCCGCTGCGGCGTCCGCGTCCCGGCGGTTCTTCCCATTCCGCGACTTGCCGGCACCGTCGGAGGCAGGAGATCGGCCAGGGATCGGTGGGGGGGCGTTGCCACCCCGAGGCCAAGCGGGGTAGTGTCCCGAGCCCTCGCCCGGTCCCCTGCCCAACGGGCGTTCGTCTTTTCCCTCGAAGAGGTCCTTCGTGCGTTCATCCTCGTTCTTGCTCGCGGCCATCGCCGCCGCCGTCGCCACGCCCACCGTGCGTGCGCAGTGGGTCACGTTCCAGGACCAGACCGCGTCGCGGTTGGTCGCCAGCGCAGCTCTCGTCGCCAACGACACCCAAGAGAAGGACTACGCCTGGGCCGACTTCGACCAGGACGGTGACACCGACCTGGTGGTCGTGCGCAAGCAGCCGTTCACCTCGCCGGGCAAGTTCCCGAACGTCCTGCTGATGAACGAGTCGGGCGTGCTGACCGATCGCACCACGCAGTACGCGAGCGCGTCGCTGATCGCCGGCAGCCAGGGCATGCTCGACGCGACGAACGACCGCGACGTCGTCTGCGCCGACGTCAACGGCGACGGCTGGGTCGACATCGTCACCTGCACGACGCTGACGGCGACGGATCCGCAATACATCCGCGTGCCGCGCGTCTACATCAACCGGGGCAACAGCGTCGTCGGCACGTGGCAGGGCTTCCTCTACGACGATGCGCTGCGCATCGACGACACGCCGTGGGGTGGCCATCACCGCTTCTGCGCGGTCACGGCCGGTGACATCGACGGCGACGGCGACCTCGACCTCTACTTCGGCGACTACCAGCAGGGCGGTACTCGGCCGCTCGACGTCGACGATCGTCTGCTGCTCAACAACGGCAACGGCTACTTCACCGACGTCTCGTCGGCGCGCATGTCGGCGGTGATGCTCGAGTCGTCGTTCGCGATGCGCGTCGCGATGCACGACATGAACCTCGACGGCAAGCTCGACATCCTGAAGAACGACGCGCTGAACGCGCCGCAGGGCATTTCGATCAGCTACAACGACGGCCCGTCGCCCGGCTTCTTCAGCAGCTACCAGATCGCCTACGCGTTCACGCCGTACCACTTCACCGTCGGCGACCTGAACAACGACAACCTGCCCGACATGATCGTCGGCGACGATGGTCAGGATCAGTTCATCCTGCACCAGGGCGTCGTCAACGGTCTCGCGACCTTCGGGCCCGCGACCCCGTTCACCTACCAGGGTGGCGGTGGTGACGATGGCTTCCCGGGCAACAACATCATCGCCGACCTGAACAACGACGGTTGGAACGACGCGGTGATGGCCGACGTCGACGTCGACATCGCGGGCTGCGGCCGGCGCTGCAAGATCTTCCGCAACCTCGGCAACGCGCCGAACGTGACGATGCGCGAGGAGATCGTCGCTGGCGCCGTCGGTGGCATCCCGACCGCGAGCCTGGTCGGCACCTTCGACGTCGCCGTGTTCGACATCAACGGCGACGGCTGGAAGGACATGGTCATCGGCCGCTGCACCGGCACGCAGATCTGGATCAACCAGCCGCCGACCGGGATGACCTTCGCCGTCGTCGGCGGCCTGCCGTCGATGCTCGCGCCGGGTTCGGTGCGCACGCTGGACATCAACGCGGCCGGCATCGGCGGCGTCGTCCCGCAGGCCGGCACCGGCAAGGTCTACACCTCGGTCAACGGCGGTCCGTTCACCATGGCGCCGATGCAGGACATCGGTCCGGGCCAGTTCCGCGCGACGCTGCCGGGCATGCCGGCCTGCGGCGGCGACCTGCGCTTCTACGTCTCGGTCGAGGGCCAGGGCGCGATCGTCTACACCGATCCGCCGGCGGCGCCCGGGGCTGCCTATGAAGTCGTCTCGGCGGTCGGCACCAACGTGCTGATGAGCGAGAACTTCGAAGGCGCCGTCACCGGCTGGACGGTCAACAACACGGCGGTCACCTCCGGTGCCTGGGTCGTGGCGACCCCGATCGGCACCACGGTCGGCGTCGAGTTCGCCAACCCGAACGAAGATGCCGAAGCCAATCCGGCCGCCACGCGCTGCTACGTCACCGGCAACGGCGTCGCCGGCGGCACGGCCGGCGCGGCCGACCTCGACGGCGGTCCGTCGGACCTGATCTCGCCGACGCTGAACTTCGCCGGCACCGACGGGTTCATCTCCTACCGCCGCTGGTTCTTCCGCAGCAACACCACGGGCAACGACGCCCTGGTCGTGTCGGTCAGCAACGACAACGGCATCAGCTGGACGACCGTCGAGACGGTCACCGGCCCTGGGACGAACCAGTGGCTCAGCAGCTCGTTCCGCGTCAGCGACTTCGTGACGCCGACGAACGCGATCCGCGTGCGCTTCCGCGCCAGCGACAACCCCAACAACACGACGACCGAAGCCGGCATCGACGTGTTCCGCGCCGAGACGTTCAGCTGCACGCTGTGCCAGGAGAACATCGGTCTGCAGGGGCCGGGCACGTCGACGTTCTCGATCTGCGGTGGCGACCTGTCGACCGGCTCGCCGGCGACGTTCGCGGTCCAGGGTGCCGAGCCGTTCGCGGTCGGCCTGCTGGTCGCGAGCTTGTTCAACAACCCGCAGCCGCTGGCCGGCGGCATCATCGTCGATCCGGGTGCACCGCTGGTCTTCCAGCTGCCGATGGACGGCGCCGGCAACTTCATCGTGCCGGGCTTCCCGGGTGGCTTCGGCAACTTCACCCTGTATGGCCAGGTGATCACGAACTGCGCCGTCGGGCCGCAGGGATTCTGCTTCAGCAACGCGCTGCGCATCGTCTTCAAGCCGTGATGCACGCGGACTGAGGGCGTCGCGCGATTGCTGCGCGACGCAACCGCAAACCGCCCGGGCTGCGCACTTCGGTGCCGCCCGGGCGGCGTCGTTTCTGCTATCCTTCTGCGCAGGTTTCGCTGTGCGTGGTGTACTGCCCTCGCCGCGTGCAGCCCCATCCGTCGTTGCCCATGCGTATCAACGTCATCCTCTCGCTCGTCGTCGCGAGTTTCGCCGCTTCCCTCCACGCGCAGTCGCTGGCGCCGCAGCCGAAGATGGGCGCGCCTCTCAACGGCCTCTCGCCCGCCGAGCTGACGCGCTTCAACAGCGGCCGCAACGACTTCACGCGCGTCTTCCAGGCCGCAGACGGGCTCGGGCCGATCTTCAACCGGACCAACTGCGCCAGCTGCCACAACAACCCGGTCGGCGGGCCGGGCAGCATCAAGGTCTTCCGCTTCGGCTTCGATGACGGCAAGAACGGCTTCGATCCACTGACGGCGCTCGGCGGTACGCTGCTGCAGGGCCAGACGATCAACATCGCCGCCAGCGAGGTGATCCCGCCGGAGGCGAACGTCGTCGCGCAACGCGTGACGCCTTCGGCACTCGGTCTTGGCTTGATCGAGGCGATCCCCGACGCGGCCATCGCCGCGCGTGAGACCAATCCGCCGAGCCCGACGGTCAGCGGCCGTGTGCACTGGGTGCATGCACTCGAGAACCCGACCGGGCCGCTGCGTGCGGGCCGCCTGGGTTGGAAGGCGCAGCTGCCGACCTCGCTGAGCTTCTCCGCCGACGCGACGCAAAACGAGCTCGGCATCACCAACCGGCTGCTGCCGACCGAGAACGCGCCGAACGGCAACATCGCGCTGCTCAACCAGTTCGACACCGTCGCCGACCCCGAGGACGGCCCGAACGCCCAGGGCCTGCACTTCATCGACCGCATCGACGACTTCCAGCGCTTCCTGGCGGCACCGCCGCAGACGCCGCGTTCGGGCATGACCGGCGAGGCCCTGTTCAACCAGGTCGGCTGTGCGAACTGCCACAGCACCAGCTACACGACCAGCAACGACCCGGGTCTCGAGTCGGCGCTGCGCAACAAGGTGATCAAGCCCTACTCGGACTTCCTGCTGCACGACATGGGCACCGCGGCGGATTTCATCGCCGACGGCGATGCCGGCATCCAGGAGATGCGCACGCCGCCGCTTTGGGGTCTGCGCACGCGCAATCCCCTGTGGCACGACGGTCGCGTCACCGGGGGCACGCTGCAGGCGCGCATCCTCGGCCCGGCCGGCGTGATCGCGCAGCACAACGCGTTCGGCAGCGAGTCGGTGCCGTCGGCGACGGCGTTCCTGGCCCTGTCGTCCGCCGACCAGCTGCGGGTCGTCGCGTTCCTCGATTCGCTCGGCCGCGCCGAGTTCGACGGCAATGGCGACGGCGTGCGCGATCGCCTCGACCTGCCGGGCTTCCTGCAGGCCCAGGCCGCCGGCGCGACCAACCCGGACCTGCCGAGCGCCGTCTACGACTACGACCAGAACGGCTTCGTCAACGGCCAGGACCTCGCGGTCTTCGGCGCGCTCTACGAAGAGGACTGCAACGGCAACGGCATCTCGGACCTGCAGGACGTGCTGAGCGGGTTCAGCGCCGACTCGAACTTCAACCTCGTCGCCGACGAGTGCGAGTTCTGCCAGCCGAACCTCGGCTTCTCCGGTGCCGGCACGTTGGCGCTGCGCATCTGCGGTGACAACCTGACGCTCGCCAACTCGCGCAGCACGTTCGAAGTGAGCGGTGGCCCGGCCAACGCACTGACGCTGGTCGCGATCGGCATCGGCAGCAACCCGATGCCGATCATCGGCGCGGAGATCCTGGTGCCGATGATGCCGCTCGCCGCGCTGGTCGACTTCCTCGTCACGGACGTCAACGGCCGCATCCGCCTGCCCGTGCTCGGCGGCGGCAACCTGCCGGTCAGCTCGTGGGTCTTCCAGGCGGCCGCCTTCGACGGTGTCACCTGGGACTTCAGCAACGCCCTGCAGGTCGACGTCGGCGGCTTCTGATCCGGCTCGCCATGCTGGCGACCCGGATCAGGCCTCTCGCGACGCCGCGACGCGTCGTTCCGACGACGGCGAAACGGAGCAACGGGCTCCGCTGCGTCGTCGCCGAAGTGGGCCGGCTCGCCATGCTGGCGACCCGGATCAGGCCTCTCGCGACGCCGCCACGCGTCGTTCCGACGGCATGAGTGCCGAGCCGGTCGCGCTGCGCTTCCGCCGCCTCGAGTGCAAATACGTCCTCGATGCGGCGATTCGCGCCGACGTCGAGTCTGCGCTGCGGCCGTACCTGCGCCTCGCCGGCCACGCGAAGGACGGCGACGGCACCTACGCGGTGCGCAGCCTCTACTTCGACGACCCGGTCTGGTCGGCGTTCCACGCCAAGATCGACGGCCTGCGATCGCGGTCGAAGTTTCGGCTGCGCACCTACGCGCGCAGCGAGCACGACCCGGCGCCTTGGTTCCTCGAGCAGAAGGGGCGCCAGGACGGTGTCGTCTGGAAGCACCGGGCGCCGCTCGCGCGCCCGTTCGATCCGTGCCTGCGTGGCGAAGCGCTGACCGCTGCGATCCTCGCCAACGTGACGCCGGGGTCCGTGCGGGATCGCTTCGAGTTCGCCGTGCTGCGGCAGCGCATCGCGCCGGTCGTGCTCGTCGACTACCGGCGGCGGCCGTACTCGGGTGCGTTCGCGCCGGACTTCCGAGTCACGTTCGACGACCTCGTCACCGGTACCGCGACCGATCGGTTGTTCGGTTCGATGCCGGCATCGCGCGAACTGCTGCCGGGCAGCAGCGTGCTCGAGATCAAGTTCACGCACGCGGTGCCGGTGTGGTTCCACGCGGTGGTGCAGAGCCGCGAACTGCAGCGACGCTCGATTTCGAAGGTCTGCAGTGCCATCCTGACGCTCGGCCTCGCCCAGGCCCGCTGATCGCGTCCCGATGCCGCTCCCGCTCCTGCTGCAAGATCCCGCCGCCTCCGTTCCGTCCGTTGCGCCGGCGCCTTCCGTGTTCGACGCGGACCTGCCGACCATCCTGTTGCGCACCGCGATCGCCGCCGGCCTCGGCCTCGTGCTGGCGGTGATCTACCGACGCACGCACAAAGGGCTGTCCTACTCGCAGTCGTTCACGCAGACGATCGTCTACATCGCGCTGATCGTCGCGCTGGTGATGCTGACGGTGCGCAACAGCCTGGCGACCGCGTTCACGCTGGTCGGCGCGCTGTCGATCATCCGCTTCCGCACCGTCGTCAAGGACACCCGCGACACGGCGTTCGTGTTCGCGGCGCTGGCGGTCGGCATGGCGGCCGGACTGGGCTATCTCGACCTTGCGGCGATCGGCGCTTCGACGGTGGCGCTGCTCGCGGTGGTGCTGCACGTCACGAACTTCGGCGCCGTGCAGAAGGGCGGTTTCGTGCTCCGCTTCGTGTTCCTGCGGGCGCAGGACAGTGCCGCCTACCTGCAGTTGCTCGAACGGCTCGCGCGCCGCGCCACGTTGCTGCAGGCGGAGCCGTCGGCCGACGGAGCCAGCCTGCGGCTCGTCTACGACGTCGACCTGCGCCATGGCCAGCGCGCCGAGGACCTCGCGGCCGAGCTGGGGCGCGTCGGCGGTGTGTCGGAGGTTTCGGTGCTGGTGGCCAAATCCGACATCGACAACTGAAAGGCGAAGGGACGGGCCTCGAACGCCCGGTAGGAGCCGGCGACCGCAAGTGGTCGCGGCGCAACGGCGACGACGGTGGCCTCGTTTCCGGGGGCGAAGGGCGCAGTCGCCGCAGAGGGGGCGCCCGGCGAGGCTCTTGAAGGAACGGTTAAGGAAAGGCCAAACGATCGGGCGTGCCGTCACGGGGGCTCGGCGCGTGGCACCATCCTGTTGCCGTGAAGTCCCTCCTCCGTCGTTCCGTTCCGTTCGCCTTCGTCACGCTGGCTGCGTTCGGGGCCGCCTGCAGCAACGGCAGCAAAGCCACGGTGCCGACAGTCTCCGCCGACGTGCGATTGAGCGCCGACAATGCCACGACCGCCGCGGCCGCCGTCTACCGGACGAGCTTGCTGCCCCTGCGGGTCGCGCGCGTGCTGGCCGGGTTCTTGTCGATCGAGCCCGAGGAAGGTGCGGGCGGCGGCCTCGTGGCCCGGGACGTCCAGGGGCCCGATGGCGGCACGGCGATCTTCACGTGGGACGACCGCGACGGCGACGGCGCCTACAGCACGGGAGACGCCTTCGGGTTGGCGTGCGACCACTACCTCGAGTTCGGGCTCGACCTGACTGGAAACGCGTCGTTCGAGGGTTGCCGGATCGTTGGTGAGGTGGTCGGCGGCCTGAACTGGACGATCGACGCCACCCTGCGCCTCGCCGGCATGGAAGTCGTCACCGGCAACATCACCGAGCAGCTCGAGGGATCGTTCGTGTTCGCGCGCGAGAAGCGCCAGACGGTGAACCTGCTGTCGCTCGACCCCGCTGGCGGTGGTGCGCTGACGGCCGGCGCGCGCACGCTGCTGCCGGGTTACAGCCGGGTGCGCAACGACTACGTCACCGACTTCCGCATGGGCCTGTTCGTCGCCGGGGCGATCGACGACGCGACGCTCGGTGGTCGCCTGACGTTCGCGACCGAGCAGCCGCTGCTGGGGCTGGGCGCGCTGCCGGATCCGTCGAGCGGCGAACTGCTCGTGCGCGGCGGCGGCGGCACCAGCGTGACCCTGGTCCCGCTCGACTTCTTCACGCTCGAGCTGCAGGTCGACGACGACGGCGACGGCGAAGTGGACCAGGTCCTGCAGGCGGAGTGGGCGAGCCTCTGAGCCTGCTCGCCCGCCGGGCGACCGGGCTCAGGAATCGCCTGGCTGCCGCAACGCGGAGCCCATCCACCACGAGGTCTACGCATCCAGCCCCGCTGCGTGGTTCCTGAACGGCAAGGTCGGCGAGGCGGTGGCGCGGCAGCAGCAGGCGATCGCGGCGACGATGCGCGCCTGCGGCTGCGCACCTACGAAGCGGCGCTGGCGGCGGTGGCGAAGGCGCAGGGGCAGCAGCCGG
>CANGSN010000074.1 GCA_947455805.1 Planctomycetota bacterium | reverse complement strand
GCCGTAGATCAGGGTCAGCCAGATCGAGAACTCGGCGTGGGTGAAGGTCGACACGGCGACCAACCCGGCGAGGCCCCAGGTCGCGGCCCAGGCTTCGAGGCCGCGGCGCATTGCAGCGCCCAGGTTGCGGCTTGGCGAAACCTGGTAGACGCCGAGGCGGCTGCCGATGGCCAGCCAGATGACGGCGAACAACAGCCACAGCCCGACGATCTCACTGACGATCTGGTGGGAACTCTCCCCGGCGTGGCCCGACCAGCAACCTGCCAGGCTCAACGCGGCCAGGAGCATGCCCAGGTCGATGGCGATGCGGATCGGGCGGTGGTGCTGCAGGCGGGACATCGGGAGTGGCGAGCGGCTGGCGGCGAGTTCGAAACGAAATGGGCTCCTAGTTCCCTCGCTCGGCAGTTCTACCGCGCAATCGCCAAGCTTCTTCGCGATATCGGCTGTCCGAGCGGGCGAGCCCTAGATCCTGAGAAGCGATTTCCTGTGGCAGACGCACGCACGATTTCTCGTGAATTCTCGCGGGCCGTGCGAGCCGTCCGACTTGCCGGCGATGGGTGGCGCCGTCAGTGGTTGCCATGGGGCGAGGCGGGGACGCGACCCTGTCGATTCTGGCAGCAAGGCGGAGGTGGCGGGCGCCTGCGGGCTGCGCCTCAATCGCCGTTGAGATGGGCGAGTTGGCGTACGGACGAAGCGCCCGGCACCAGCGTCAGCGAGCCGATGGCGGCCAGGGTCATCTGCCAGAGCACGACGATCTGCTCGAAGTAGGTGACGGCGATGAAGTTCATGCAGTGCATGAACAGGGCGGTGCCGAGCGCCCAACTGGCCAGTTGGTAGAAGCGGCCCGCCTCCGGCAGGCGCAGGCTGCGCGACACGCCGGCGAACCCGAGCCAGACGATCCAGACGAAGACCAGGAAGCGGGCCAGGCCGCCGGCGACGCCTTCGGCGACGAACTGGTTGGTCACGTCGTGCATGCCGGGGCCCCAGTGCCCGGTCCCGAGCACGCCGACGGCGCCCCATTCGTCGATGCGGTTCACGAACTGGTCGAACAGGTAGAAGCGGTGCCAGCCGGTCGAACCACCGACCAGGTCGACGCGGGACAGCAGGTGCCACACCGGCTGCTTCATCAGGGTGAAGTGCAACAGGCACAGCCACGACACGCCGAGCCAACGCAGCCAGCGGGTGGCGCCGCGCACGAACCACAGGCCGGCGGCGCCCACGCCGAACACGATCGCCATGACCGGCGTGCTCGAGGCGCACATGGCGACGATCAGCACCGAGGTGACCGCGCCGAGGGCCGGCAGCCCCCAGCCGCGGCCGCGCCAACCGTGCAGGGTGTAGAACGGCAGCAAGGCACCCCAGAAGCAGCCGGCCAGGATGGCGTGGGCGAAGGCGCCTTGGCAGCGCAGGCGGCCGCCGCGCATGTCCGTGTATTCCGGCACCCCGCCGAGCACGCCGAACATGTTGCGAGCCGTCTGCTTCTCCAGCACGAAGAACAGGGCCACGGCGACGCTGCTGGCCAGGAAGAACTGGGCGATGCGGATCAGGTCGTCGTGGTTGCGGATCAGGTTGCGGAAGAAGAAGTAGACCATCAATCCGTCGATCGCCGTGCCGATGCGGTTGATCAGGATGGTCAGCGTCCAGCCCAGCAGGAAGCCGGTGACGACGGAGACGAAGCCCCACAACACCATCGCCCGGTCGAGGTGATTCCAGACGATCGGGCGCAGTTCGCGACGTACCAGCACGCGCAGCCAGACGACCATCATCAGCACGCGCACGAACTGGAAGTCGATCGTGGCCACGACGACGCGTTGGCCCGCTGGGATGAAGCACAACAGCAGGACGAGCGGCAGCGCGACCAAGCGCCGCGGCACCACCAGAGCCAGGGCCGCCGTCATCGCCAGCGCCGCCGCCCCAAGCGGGTGGACCTGCGTCGTGCCGCCGAAGTTGGCTCCTGCCTGGGTAGGGACGTCTGGGTCTTGCAGGAGGAAGGCGAGCACGGAACTTGTGGGTCGGCGTTCCGGCCCGCGGACCTTGACGCGGATCGTCCCGCGCGAAGGGCCCTTCAGCACCATCGGCCAATGGGCCGAAGATCCTCCACCGTGGACCGGGAATCCAGTGCGCTACGCCGTGTCGCGTGCTGGCTTCCGTTCCGTGGGCCTTCTACCCTCCCGAGCATCGTGCCTTCGAAGCCCTTGCGCGCCCTGTTCGCCTCGCTCCTGGCCTTGTGGCTGGCCGCCTGCTCGTCGGCGCCGCCGTTCGACGCCAAGGCCGTCGCCACCGAATGGGCGGCCTTCATGCAGCGCGACTACATCCTGCGCGCGGGTGACCGCCTGGCGATCCGCGTCGTCGTCTCCGAGGCGGCGCCGGACGTGCAGGACGCGCAGGATGTCGTCGTGTCGCCGACCGGCACCATCGACCTGCGGCGTCTGCCGTCGTCGCTGACGGTCGGTGGGCGCTCCGTCGGGGCGGTGCGCACGATGGTGCTCGACGCCTACAAGACGCAGTTCAACGAGCCGACGATCAGCGTCACGCTGACCGAAGCGGCGGCGCAGTCGGTCTATGTGTGCGGCGAGGTCAATACTCCTGGACCGGTGGCCTATGTGCCCGGCCTGACGATGACGCAGGCGATCGCTTCCGCCGGCAGCTTCCAGATCACCGTCAAGCACTCCGACATCCGCATCCTGCGCATCAATCCAGACGGCACCCAGCGAACGTTCCGCGTCAACATGTCGCGGGTGCTGCTCGACGAGTGGCCCGATTTCCTGCTGCTCCCCGGCGACGTCGTCTACGCCCAGACCTCCGCGGTCGCCGACGTCGGCAACCTGGTCGAGCTCTACGTCCGCCGCATGCTGCCGTTCCAGCTCGGTGGTCCGGCACTCGGCACCGTGAACTGATCGGCGCGTGAACGGCGCCCGACGGGCGCTTCGCGCGCTCGCTCTCCGGCGACCGGAATCGGCCGCGCGCCATCGCTAGGATGTGCGGCGCATGAAGATCGCCTGCATCGGTGGTGGCCCGGCTTCGCTCTACTTCGCGATCCTGCTGAAGAAGCGCCGGCCCGACGTCGAGATCGACGTGTTCGAGCAGAACAAGGCCGACGACACCTTCGGCTGGGGCGTGGTGTTCTCCGACGAGACCCTCGGCAACTTCGAAGCGGCCGATCCCGAGAGCTACGCGCGCATCCGCGAGCGGTTCGCCTACTGGACCGACATCGACACGTTCTATCGCGGCGCCAAGGTCACCAGCACCGGCCACGGCTTCTGCGGGCTCGCGCGCGTGCAGCTGCTCGAGATCCTGCAGCGGCGCGCCGAGGCGCTCGGCGTGTGCCTGCACTTCCAGCAGCAGGTCGTCGACGTCGATCGCATCGTCGCCACGCACGACCTCGTGCTCGCCGCCGACGGCGTCAACAGCAAGATGCGCGAACGCTTCGCGGCGTCGTTCCGGCCGCAGCTCGACTGGCGCAAGTGCAAGTTCGCATGGTTCGGCACCACCAAGGTGATGAAGGCGTTCACGTTCGTCTTCCAGCCGACGGAGTGGGGCCTGTTCCAGGTGCACGCCTATCCGTTCACCGAGGGCCGCGGCACGTGGATCGTCGAGTGCCGCGAGGAGACGTGGCGCAAGGCCGGGCTCGACCGCCTCGACGAGACGCAGAGCGCGCGCTTCTGCGAGAAGCTGTTCGCCGAGCACCTGGCCGGCGAGCAGCTGCTGATCAACCGCTCGATCTGGCGCACGTTCCCGACCGTCCGCTGCGCCTCGTGGCGCCATCACAACGTCGTGCTGCTCGGCGACGCCGCGCACACCGCGCACTTCTCGATCGGCTCGGGCACCAAGCTGGCGATGGAGGATGCGATCGCGCTGGCCGACGCCGTGCTCGGCAACTTCGGCGACGTGCCGAAGGCGCTGCATGCCTACGAGGACGCGCGTCGCCTCGACGTGCTGAAGGTGCAGCGCGCCGCGCAGACGAGCCTCGAGTGGTTCGAGAACAGCGAGCGCTACATGGGGCAGCATCCCGAGCGCTTCGTGTTCAACCTGATGACGCGCAGCCGCCGCATCACCTACGACAACCTGCAGAAGCGCGACCCGGCGCTGGTCGCGCGCACCGACGCGGTGGTCGCCGCCGAGGAAGGGGCTGCGCCCGGCGCGCCGCCGGCGTTCGCGCCGTTCCGCGTGCGCTCGCTGCAGCTGCACAACCGCCTCGTGATGTCGCCGATGTGCATGTACTCGGCGACCGACGGCACGCCCGACGACTTCCACCTCGTGCACCTCGGCAGCCGCGCCATGGGCGGCACCGGCCTCGTCTTCACCGAGATGACGAACGTGTCGCCTGAGGGTCGCATCACGCCGGGATGCGCCGGCATGTGGAACGACACGCACATAGCCGCCTGGCGCCGCGTCGTCGACTTCGTGCACCGCCACAGCCAGGCGAAGATCGGCATGCAGCTGGCGCACGCCGGCCGCAAGGGTTCGTGCAGTCGGCCGTGGGAGGGCGACGCGCCGCTCGCCACCGGCGGCTGGCAGACGCTCGGCCCGTCGGCGGTGCCGTTCCGCCCCGACTGGCAAGCACCGAAGGCGATGGACCAAGGCGACATGGCCCGCGTCCGCGAAGCGTTCGTGCATTCGGCCCGCCTGTGCGAACGCGCCGGCTTCGACACCATCGAGCTGCACATGGCGCACGGCTACCTGCTGTCGAGCTTCCTGTCGCCGCTGTCGAACGTGCGCACCGACGCCTACGGCGGCTCGCTCGAGAACCGCGCGCGCTTCCCGCTCGAGGTCGCGACCGCGGTGCGCGCCGTCTGGCCGGCCGACAAGCCGCTGTTCGTGCGCCTCTCCGCCACCGACTGGATGGACGAGCAGAAGCGCGGCTTCACGCTCGACGAAGCGGTGCAGGTCGCGCGCTGGCTGAAGGAGGTCGGCGTCGACGTGCTCGACGTGTCGAGTGCTGGCAACTCGCCGGAGTCGAAGCCGCAGTACGGCCGCATGTACCAGGTGCCGTTCGCCGAGCGCATCCGCCACGAAGCGGGCATCCCGGTGATGGCCGTCGGCGGCATCGCCGGCATGGACCACGCGCACACGATCGTCGCCGCCGGTCGCGCCGACCTGTGCGCGATCGCGCGCGGCTTCCTCACCGATCCCTACATGGTGCTGCGCGAAGCGAACGAGCGCCGCGTCGCCGGGCATCCGTGGCCGCCGCAGTACCTGGCCGGCCGCGGGTGACCTGGTTCGCCGGCCCTACAAGCCGAAGAACCGCCGGATCCTGCCGAGCAGTTCGTGCGAGGCGCGGGTCACCGCCTCGCGCTGTGCCGGCGTGGCCGCCTTCAGGTCGCGCACCGCGCGCAGGCCCTGCTTCCTGGCCTCGACGATCTCCGCCATCTCCTGCGCCAGCCCCGGCCGCTTGTGCAGCATGCCCTCGAGCGCCTGCTTGTGCACGACGACGACGTCGAGGTCGTCGACCGCGGTCACCGACGCACTGCGCGGTTCGCCGGTCAGCAGCGCCATCTCGCCGAAGAACTCGCCGCGCGACAGCCGCGCCACCTCGCGTTCGCTCTGTGGGTTCGCCGGATCGTCGACGGTGACGATCGCATTGCCGGCGAGGATCACGTACATCGCGTCGCCAGCGTCGCCCTGGAACACCACGCGCTCGCCGCGGCCGAACGACAGCTGCTCGCACTCGTGCGACAGCGCGTCGAGCTCGGCGCCGTCGAGCGGCACGAACACCGGCACCTTGCCCAGCACGTCGGCGCTGCGCTTCGCCGGGTCGGCGACCTTCGGCAGCTCGCCGCGGAACTCGAAGCTGGTCTGCGTCGGGAACGGGATGGTCAGGCCGTTGCGCTTGGCGGCGTACCAGACGCGCGTCATGAACTCGTCGTTGATCTCCTGGACGCGCGGGTAGTCCTCGAGGAAGAAGCGGACCTGGTACTCGATCGCGTAGGCCGCGTAGTTCGTGGTGCGGATCGCCGGCGGCGGGTCGGCGAGCACGCCGCGCGTGCTGCGCACGACGCTCATCAGCACGCGCTTCACCTTGTTCGGCGGATCGTCGTACGAGAAGCCGAGCACGTGCGACTCGGCGTGCGCGCGCGTCGGTCGGGAGATGTTGATCAGCGTCTCCTTGCCGATCACCGAGTTCGGGATCACGACCAGGTCGCGCGAGCGCGTGCGCACGCGCACCGAACGCCAGTTCATCTCGATCACCTCGCCGGTCAGCGCGCCGACGGTGATCCAGTCGCCGACCTGGAACGGCCGCTCGAACAGCACCGCGATGCCGACCATGACGTTGTCGAGCGTGTTCTGCAGTGCCAGGCCCAGCACGATCGAGCTGACGCCGAGCGCGGTCAGCAGGCCGCTGAGGTCCTGCTTCCAGACGCCGGAGACGACGAAGCAGGCGCCGATCAGAACCAGGATCAGGCGCAGGATGTCGAGCAGCAGCTTCGGATAGCGCGTGACGTAGTCGGCGCCTTCGCGCCGCACGGTCGCGGTGTTGGTGGCGAAGCCGACCGCGGCGGCGATGCCGGCCAGCCACAGCAGCGTCTCCAGCACGCGCAGGATCGTGCCGTGCGTCGCGTTGGCTTCGTCGATGCCGCGCACCGTCAGCGTGTAGGCGAGCGCCAGGAACAGCACGGCGCCGCGCACGAGGCGCACCGGGCCGGCGAGCGGGTGCTTCCGGCGTTCGAGCGCGCGCGCGACGACGGTCAGCAGCAGCGTCGCGACGAGCCAGCCGGCGACCAGCAGGACGACTTGCAGCCAGGTTTCCAAGGTCGGCTCCGGATCAGCGGGCGAACGCGGCCTGGAAGCGCTGCTGGCGTGCAGCGACGGCCGCCGCGTCGCCGGCGAACGGCAGCGGGCCACCGAGGGCGGCGATGCGGTCCTTCGGGGCCGGGTGCGTCGCGAACATGCCGCCGTCGCCGCCAGCGTGCCCGTCCATGCAGGCCAGCACCGCGCGCAGCGCCTGCGGGTCGTAGCCGGCGCCGGCGAGGAACTGGCGGCCGAGCTTGTCGGCGGCCTCCTCGGCGTCGCGCGAGTAGCCGCTGGTGACCAGCGTGCCGACGACGTCGCCGATCGAATCGCCGAACACGTCGGTGAGCTTCGCCAGGTCCTCCTGGCTCATCGTCGCCTGGGCGGCAGCGCCGCCGAGGTACTGGAACGCCGACATCAGGTTCGACGACTGGATCGCCTCGCAACCGTGGCGCAGCGTCACGTGTGCGATCTCGTGCGCGAGCACGGCGGCGAGCTCCTCCTCGTTCTTGGTGTTCGCCAGCAGGCCCTTGGTCACCAGGATCAGGCCGCCGGGGCACGCGAACGCGTTGACCTCGTCGGTGGCGAGCACGCCGAAGCGGTAGTCCAGGAACGGGCGCAGCACGCCGTCGTTCTGTGCTGTGATGCCGTGGCCGACGCGCTCGACGTAGGCGAGCAGCTTCGGCTCGTCGGCGAGCGGATACTGCGGCATCGCCAGGATCTGCGCCGCGACCGAGCGGCCGATGAAGTGCTCTTCGCTCGGGTCGAGGTCCTGCGCCGACTTGCGCATGCGGTTGGCACCGCGTGCGACCTTGCCGATCACGGTGTTCTCGTCGGTCGCCTCCTCGAGCGCGTTCATCATGCCGGCGCAGGCTGCGAAACCGAGCAGTCCGCCGAGCAGCAGGACGATGGGGAGGGCGCGCATCAGCGTTCCTCCCGCAGCAGCTTGCCGGCGGCCAGGAACGCGCGCAGCTCGGCCTCGGGCACGTCGCGCGCCTGCAGCTTGTCGACCAGTGCGAACGCCTGCTCGAGGTTCGGGTTGCCGGCGCGGTAGCTCTTCTCGACCTGCGGGTTGAAGCCCTTGCGCGCCGCCGACGTCTCCGACGTCGAATAGGTCTCGCGCACGCCCTGGCCCGACAGCCGGACGTCCTTGTTCTTCGACACGTCGCTCTCGTGCACGAAGCCGGCGACCTTCGCCAGCTTCGCCGAGTACCAGGCGCCTTCCTTGGCGACGAACTCGAGCTGGTCGCCTTCCTTCAGGTCGGCCACCGCCGGCGCGAACGAACGCTTCTGCGCGCGCAGCTTCGTGGTCTTGCGGGTGACGATCAGCGGATCGCCGGGATTCTGCGGCGCGGAGGCCGACAGCAGGAACAGCAGGGCGAAGATCCCCGCAGCACGAGTGGAGCGCATGGCGCGCGGCAGGATAGCGAACGGCGGCGACGGTGGCGATTCAGCGGGTGATGAAGCGCCGCAGCTCTTCGGCGTACTGGCGATCCGCTGCACTCAAGGTGTCGCTCGCGAGCAATCGCTCCAGGATCGCCAGCGCGCCGCCCTTGTCGCCGTTCCGGACCTTGGCATTCGCCACCAGCAGGTGGTTGTGGTCGTCGGCGGGTCCCAACTCGGCGGCGCGTGTGGCGGCGGCCAACGCTTCGGCGAGTACCGACGTGCGCTTGCTGCGCAGCAGGGCCATGCCCAGCCGGTGCCACGGCTCCGGCCGCTGCGGCTCCACTGCCACCCATCGTCGCGAGGCCCATTCGGAGCGCTCGTTGTTGCCGATGCGCGACGCGATCTCGGTCAGCGTGTGCAGCGCGTTCGGCCACTGCGGGCGCAGCGCGACGGCGCGTTCGGCCGCCTGCAGCGCTTCGTCGCGGCGATCGCTGTACCACAGCGCCCAGGCCAGGTTGACCTGCGCCTTGTCGTAGTCCGGTGCCAGGGCGAGGGCGCGCTGGTAGGCGTCCACGGCAGCCGTGTGGTTCTTGCGGCGGTCGTACACGACTCCGAGGTTGTAGTGGGCGCGGGCGTAGTCGGGGACCAAGGTGGTCGCCGTGCGCAGGGCCTGTTCGGCCCCGTCGAGATCGCCGCGGTCGAGCAGGGCCGTGCCGAGATTGTTCCAGCCGCGCGCATGGTCGGGTTCGACGGCGACCGCGGTGCGCAGCGCGACCAGCGCCTCGTCTCGCTCGCCGCGGGCCCCCAGCAGCTTGCCGAGACGCGACCACGCGCGTCCGTACTTCGGATCGATGGTCACGCTCTCGCGCAGGTTCGCTTCGGCACCGACCACGTCGCCGTGCTGCTCGCGGCGCACGGCCAGGTTGAACAGGGCTCGCGCGCGCTGCGGACCTGGCGCCGCGGCCAGGCGTTCGAAGTGTGCGAGGTCGCCGATGCTCGACTTCTCCGGCGAGTTGCGCAATGCGCGACCCAGCTCCAGCTGCTCGGGGATTCCCGGCAGGTCGCCGAAATGCCGCTGCAGCGCCGCCTCGGCGGCCGCCAGCACGTCGTCGTCACCGGCGCGGGCGGCGGCGCGGGCGAGCAGCAGCAGGTGGTGCGCCTGCGGAACCTCGGCCAGCAGCGTGGTGCGCTGGAACAGTTCCATCGCCGGCCGGTACGGCGCCGTCTCGTCGTCGTCGGCGATGCGGGTCACCAGCGCGTAGCGCAGCACGGCCCCGGCGAAGCACTCCAAGGGGTCGTTCGTCGTCGGTTCGTGGGCACGCCCTGGTGCCGCCGCGGTGTTGCACAACAGGGTGCACGCCGGGCCGCCGCGGCGCTGCAGATCCGGCAGCATCTCACGGCGTCGCGGTGGATCGAGCAGCAGGAACCGTGTGACCGCCAGCTCGTCGTCGAGCTCGCGCGGGTCGCTCGGCAGCAGCGCCAGTGCCGCCTCGGCGTCGCCGCGGCCGTAGGCGATCCACACCGCTGCCAGCAGGTGTTGCCGCGCCATCTGGGCCGTGCGGCTCTCCCCGAGCTCGACCAACGGCGCGCGCGCGACCGTGAACGCGATCCCGGCCGCGGCTGCCGGAAGGCCGAGCAGCAGCACACCGGCGGCGACCGCGCGCCACGGTTCGCGCACG
>CANGSN010000073.1 GCA_947455805.1 Planctomycetota bacterium | reverse complement strand
TTCCCGCTGTACGTGCGGCTCGACAAGGGCGGCCACCGCCACCACTTGCTGCCGTGGCCGTTCGTCGGGTTCTCGACCTGCGCCGAAGGCGACCACAGCTGGTTCCGTGTGCTGCCGTTCTACGGCCACGACATCGAGACCGGCCGCTTCGATCGCCGGTTCGTGCTGTGGCCGTTCTTCACCTGGAGCACCGAGAACGAGAACACCGACAGCGGCCCGGTGAAGGCCTGGTCGTTCTGGCCCTTCTTCGGCTGGCGCAGCGGCAACGAGGTGGTCGGCTGGCACGTGCTGTGGCCGTTCTTCCAGCTGACCAGCAAGCGCGACCAGTTCTTCACGCTGAACGTGCTCTGGCCGTTCTTCAAGTACCACTGGAACCGCACCACCGACAACCTGACCCAGTGGTGGCTGTGGCCGTTCTACAGCAGCCTGACCAGCGACGACCAAAACGCGTGGACGGCCCTGTGGCCGCTGATCTGGTGGCGCAGCTACGACGATCCCGACGGCCGCACCGAGCAGCAGTGGGTGCTGCCGTTCTTCTGGCACGTGGAGCAGGCGCGCAAGGACGGCAGCGCCGAGGACTTCACCAAGCTGTGGCCGCTGTGGCACCGCACCATCGACCGCGACGCGAGCGGCGCGCCGACGCGCGGCGACTGGAGCCTGCCGTCGCCGTTCCCGTGGCGCGACGGCAACGCCTATGGCATCCAGGAAGCCTACGGGTTCCTGTGGGAACTGGTGCGCGGCGTGCGCCGCTCGGCGACCGACGACGCGCTCGACGTGTTCGGGCGCCTCTACACGCAGCGCGAAACCACCGACGGCACCACGGCCAGCGTGCCGTTCCTCGGCAGCTACGAACGGGATCACACTGGCGCGCGCACACTGCGGCTGCTGCAGTTCCTGCCGATCCCGCTCGGCGGCGGAGCGGACACCGAGGCACCGGAGACCAACCGATGAACCCGCTCGCCATGCTGGGTCGCTTCGCGACCACGCGCGCCGACAGCGCCGGCTTCGTCTGCGACCTGCTGTTGCGCACGGCCCTCTACCTGCCGCGCCTGCGGCGGCGCTTCCGCTTCCTGCTCGACACCGCGTTCAACGCGGGTGTGCGCTCGCTGCCGGTGACGATGGTCGTCGCGGCCTTCGCGGGCGCGATCCTGGCGATGCAGACCGGCATCGAACTGCGCCGCTTCGGCGACACCGCCGTGCTCGGCACGATCACCGCGCTGTCGATGTGCCGCGAGATGGGGCCGTTCATCACCGGCGTCATCCTGGCCGCCACCGTCGGCAGCTCGATCGCGGCCGAACTCGGCACGATGCAGGTCAGCGACGAGATCGCCGCCCTCGAGGTGATGTCGGTCGACCCGGTCGACTACCTGGTGCTGCCACGCGTCGTCGCGCTGGCGATCATGTGCCCGCTGCTGACCGTGCTGTCCGACCTGATCGGCATCTACGGCGGCAGCGTCATCGCCGAGCACAACCTCGGGGTGTCGCCGACCCTCTACTGGATCAGCGCGCGCGAGGCCCTGACCTCGTCGGGAATGCTGCTGCCGAAGGAGGTCTACGTCGGCCTGCTGAAGGCGTTCGTCTTCGGCATCGCCATCGCGACCGTCAGCTGCGCCGCAGGCCTGCGCGCCAGCGGCGGCGCGCTCGGCGTCGGCCTCGCCGTGCAGACCGCCGTGCGCAACTCGGTGATCCTGATCATCGTGCTGGGCTTCATCGTCACCTGGTTCTTCTACTTCCTCGGCGGATGATCGAACTGCACGACGTCCACAAGCGGCTCGGCACCCGCCAGATCCTCGCCGGCATGACGCTGCGCGTGCCGAAGGGCATGAACTTCGTGCTGATGGGCCCGTCGGGCTCCGGCAAGAGCGTCACGCTGAAGCACGTCATCGGCATCCTGAAGCCGGACCAAGGCTCGGTGCAGGTCGATGGCCAGGAGGTGCCGACGATGTCGCGCACCCAGCTGATGACGCTGCGCAAGCGCATGGGCTACCTGTTCCAGAACGGCGCCCTGATCAACTGGCTGAGCGTCGCCGACAACGTCGGACTGCCGCTGCGCGAGCACGCCCGCCTGCCGAAGAGCGAGCTCGACGACCGCGTGCAACAGGTGCTGCGCCTGGTCAAGCTCGACCACGCGGCAGCGCAGTTCCCGCCGAGCATCTCCGGCGGCATGAAGCTGCGCGCCGGCCTCGCGCGCGCGCTGGTGACCAACCCCGAGTACGTGCTCTACGACGAGCCGAACGCCGGCCTCGACCCGATCATCAGCCACCAGATCCACGAACTGATCGCCCAGGTCCGCGACGACCTCGGCGTCACCGGCCTGATCGTGACCCACTCGCGCGCCTGCGCGACGCATTGCGGCGACCGCATCGGCATCCTCGAGGAAGGCCGCCTCGCCATCGAAGGCACCGTCGACGAGATGGTGCGCAGCGACCACCCACTGGCCCGCGCCTTCCTCGGCGGCGGCTCCGACTGACCCTCACCACCGCACCCACCATGGATCGCATCCGCCGCGACACCCTGCTCGGCCTCGTGTTCTTCGGCACGTTGGCCTTCCTCCTGTGGGCGACGGTCAACCTGACCGACCTCGCCGACGACAAGGTGCGGCTGAAGGTCTGGTTCGACCAGGCCGGCGGCTGCGAACCGGGCGTCAACGTGCTGGTGCTCGGCAAGAAGGTCGGCAAGGTCGGCGCCGTCGAAGTCGACTACGAACGCACCAGCAAGCCGGTGCAGATGACGCTGCTGCTGCGCGAGGACGTGCCCATCCGCGAGGGCTACCAGATCGTCGTGCGCGCCGACGGCGTGCTCGGCGGCAAGGTCGTCTACGTCGACCCGGGCAAGAACACGTCGCCGCGGCTGCCGGCCGGTGGCGACCTGCTCGGCGAGGTGGAGCTGAACGCCTTCGAACAGATCGGCCGCATCGCCGATGGCCAAGGTCCGGTCGGTGGCAACCTGAACGGGGCCCTCGCCAACATCCGGGAGTTCTTCGGCAAGCTGAGCCAGGGCGAGGGCAGCATCGCCCAGCTGGTCAACAGCGGCGAGTTCTACGAGCGGCTGAACGAAGCCGCACTGCAGCTGCGCGACCTGTTGGCCAAGGTCCAGAACGGCGAGGGTGCGATCGGCAGGCTGGTCGCCGACGCCAAGGTCGGCGACGACGTCGCGACCGTCATCGCCAACCTGCGCACGCTCAGCGAGAAGCTGAACTCCGCCGACTCGGGCCCGCTCGGTGTGCTGATCAACGACAAGTCGACGGCTGGCAACCTGCGCACGATCGTCGACGACCTCGCCGTGATGATGCGGGACCTGCGCAGTGGCGAAGGCGCGATCGGCAGCCTGCTGCGACCAGGCCCGACGGGCGACCGGATCACGCGCATCACCGAGAACCTCGACACCCTGTTCGCCAACGCCGTCGACCCGAACAAGGGTGCGATCGGCGCCCTGGTCAGCGACCCGGCGACCGCCGACAACCTGAAGATGACGATCGCCAACCTGCGACTGACGACCGACCAGCTGACACGCAACGAAGGGCTGATCGGTGCCTTGATCAACGACAAGGACATGGCGGTGCGCTTCCGCCGCATCCTGAACCAGGTGTCGCGCGGGATCGAGGACGCCCGCGAAGCGGCGCCGATCGGCAACTTCGTGCAGGTGCTGCTGGGCACGTTCTGACCGGCGGCAGGGACATGGAGCCGGCCCCCGACCTCGACGCCTACTTCGCGCGCATCGGCCACCGCGGCGAGCGCAGCGCCACGCTGGCGACGCTGCAGGCGATCGTGCTCACCCACGTGCAGGCGATCCCGTTCGAGAACCTCGACGTGCTGCTCGGCCGCGGCATCGACCTGTCGCCGACGGCGATCGAGCGGAAGCTCGTGCAGCAGCGCCGCGGCGGCTACTGCTTCGAGCAGAACGCGCTGCTGCTGGCCGTGCTGCAGGCCCTCGGCTTCGACGCCTTGCCGCTCAGCGCCCGCGTGCGCATCCAGCGACCGCGCGACTTCACGCCACCGCGCACGCACATGTTCGTGATGGTGACGTTGGCGGGCGAACGCTGGCTGTGCGACGTCGGCGTCGGCGGGTTGTCACCGACCGCGCCGCTGCGCCTCGACGTCGAGACGCCGCAAGCGACACCGCACGAACCGCGTCGACTGATCCGACACGGCGCCTGGACGTCGGGCGATCGCCGGTCCCCGGACGCCCGCATCTTCCATCAGGTGCAGATCGCCGGCCAATGGCAGGACGTCTGCGAGTTCACGCTCGAGACCATGCCGCCGATCGACCGCGAGGTGGCGAACTGGTTCACCAGCGCCCACCCGCAGTCGCACTTCCGCAACCGGCTGATGACCGCGCGGGCCACCGCCGACGGCCGCATCACGCTGCTGAACCGCGAACTGACGCATCGCCGCGGCGACGGTACCGGCACGACCACGATCGTGCGCGACGAACGGCACCTGCTCGCGGTGCTGGCGCAGGAGTTCGGCCTCGTGTTCCCCGAGGACACGCGCTTCCCGTGTCCCTGGATCGACTGGAGCGCGCCAGCCTGACGCCGGTCAGACGCCGACGGCGCGCAACGCGACCTTCGCCTCGTCCCCGGCGCGACCGCGGGTGCGCGTCGCCAGATGCTGCAGCAGTTCGGTTCCGAACCGACGCTCGGGGCCGACGCCGTTGCTGAAGTGCGTGGCGATGCGCAGCAGCAGCTCGGGCGTCGCCGAGTTCTCCTTGCGCAGTCGCTCGAACAACGGGAACCCGTCGCGCACCAGTGCGGCGAAGAAGCCCATCGTCGGATTGCCCGGCGCGCTCGTCTCCGCGTTCGCGTCCGAAGTCGCCACCGCATCGGCGAGCAGCTTGGTCAGCGCCAGCTGGTAGCGCACCTCGGCGTCGCCAGGATGCCGCGATGCCGTGCGGGCCAACAGGTGCAGGGCTTCGCCACGACGGCCCGCGCGGCGCATGCGCACGGCGGCCTCGACCAACGACGACACCAGCTTGACCTCAGAACTGGCCAGCACCACGTCGAGCAACTGGTCGGCGAGGCGAACGTTCGTGGCCAGGGACTTGATTGCCTTCTCCGCGAGGCTCTGGACGAACTTGGGCGACAGGTTCTCGACCTGCCGCAGCAGCACGCCGGCCGCGGCGTCGGCCAGGGCAGGGTGGCGCGTCGTCACCAGCAGGCGCAACACGAGTTCACTCGCCTGCTTGTTGTGCGACAGAGCGTCCGCGGCGGCCTGACGGAATCGCTCGTCCTCGTGGTCGAGCCACTTCAGCGCGAACTTGGCAAGCTCGACGCCGCCCGACATACGCAGCATGCGCAGCGCGAACAGCCGCTGCTCGGGCTGGCGCGCCGCGAGCAGTCGCTTCATCACCGGCAGCGCGCCTTCGGGGACTTCCGGCAGGCTGGACAGCACCTCGCGCACGGCGTCGTGCACGTCCTTCTCGTTGGCGTCCTCGAGCAGGTCCAACATCGTGCGCAGCTGCACCGCCGTCAACGCCGTGCCGCGCAGCGCCCGGAACGCCGCCGACCGCACCAGCGCCGAATGCGGCGCTTGCGCACACTTGACCAGCAGAGCCTTGCTGCCTTCGGCATCGAGCCTGGCGAGCACGGCGATGACGTTCGCCAGGCAGACCTCCGGCAAGGAGTCTTCGAGGTGCTTCTGCAGCGCCTCGCGCAGGAGCTTGCCGAAGTTCGGCGCCGGCGCTGCGTTGGCTGCGGACAGCAAGCGAGCCGCGTGCGCCGACAGGTCTGGCGTCAGCAGCGCGCGCACGAACACCGGCACCGCCTCCTTGCCCGGCTGCCGGGACAGCACGTTGAGGATCCGCCGTGCACCATCGCCTTCGGCCGCCGGAAAGCGCCCGACCAGCACCGGGTGGGCAGCAGACCCCGCTTCCGCGAGGAGGTGGGCGGCGTGCTCGGCCAGGGCATCGCCATCGACGAGGTTTTGGGCCATCGCCTCGAGTGCCTCCGCGGAAGCGATCTTCGCCATGGCCTCCAGGCAGAAGCGGCCCAGCACCGGCGACCGACGCTGGGCCCCCAACAGCGCCCGCAACACACCGGACTCCTTCGGGCGGAGCTCGCCGAGAACCTGGGCTGCTGCGATCTGCAGCTCGGGCTTGCCCCCTTCGAGGAGACCGACAATCAGCTTGATGGTGTCGTTCATACCGTTCGATTGCCTTTCGCAGCGGCGTCAATCCTGGCGAGGCACTCACCCAAAGGCCAGGGAACGGTAGGGCATTATGGCAAGAGGTAGCTTCCACAGCCACAGCCAGGATTGGCAAAGCGGATAGCGTGCGAGGCGCCGACGGCAACGGCTGATTCGCGTCGGAAGCCTTTGCCAGCTACTGTCCTGGGGCAAAATCGCTCAGCGGATGCGCGTCCTCTTCGTCACCCCGTTCGCCCCGAATGCTCGCGCCGGCCACGGCGGCGGCGCCTACCTCGGGGCGATCGCAGCTGCCATGCGAGCCCGGGCGGAGTGCGGACTGTGCTGCCTCGGGGAAGAGCCGGGGAACGGCGACGCGGCCCCTTGGGCCTGGCATGCGAGCGTGCCGCACCGCCCGCGCGGCGGCGGTCTGGTGGCGAGCCTGCGCCGCCTCTGGCAGTGGCGACGCCTGCCGCTGGTTGCTGCCAAGGCGTGGAACCCGACCTTCGCCGCCACGCTGCGGCGGGCGGTCCTGGAGTTCCGCCCAGACGTGGCGCTCGTCGAGATGGCGCAGATGGCGCAGTATCTGCCCCACTTGCGGCCGACCCGGACGATCCTCACCGACCACGAGTCCGGATGCCCAGCCAACACCCGGACCGGACTGGGCCCGCTCGGGGATGCTCGCGACCGACGGCTGTGGAACCGCTACGTGCGGCGCGAGTTCGCCAACGCCGACCTGGTTCAGGCCCTGACCCCCGAAGACGCGGCGACGCTGCGCCAGCTCCTGCAGCGCGACGTTCTGGTGCGACCGCCCGCGGTCGTGCTGCCAGCCAGCCCCGTGGCTCCGGCCCTAGCTCCACCGAACGTCCTGTTCCTCGGCGACTACCATCACGCACCGAACCCGGAGGCCGCACGACGACTCGTGCGCGACGTGCTGCCGTTGCTGCAGCGCTCGAACCCATCGGCCGAGTTGTGGCTCGCCGGCCCCAACGAGGCGCCGATCCGAGCCCTCGCGAACCAACGCGGGGTGCGTGTGCTCGGGTTCGTCGACGACCTGCCGCGACTGTTCGCCCAGGTCCGGCTGCTGCTGGCGCCGCTGTGGTCGGGCACGGGATTCCGCGTCAAGGCGGCGACCGCGCTCGCCCATGGTCTGCCGGTCGTCACCAACGAGCTCGGCGGCCGCGGCCTGGGTGCGTCGCCGCCGGCGATCCATCGCGGGGAAACCCCGGCACAACTCGCGATGCTGACATCGCAGTTGCTTGCCGACGCCAGCGCAGCGGCCGCAGCAGGCGCCGCAGCGTTCGCCTGGGCGCGGGCGAACCTGGCCGCGGATGCCATCGCCGAAGCCCAGCTCACCCGGGCTGCCAACTTGTTGGCGGCGCCGGCCCGGTGAACCGAGCGGCACCACGCGGCGGCCGCAGCGCCGCCGACACTCCGCTGGGCGTCAGACCTTCGCGACCGGCGGCAATGCCGGAGCCTTCGACGGAGCCGAAGGGCGCTTGCGCAGGCGGAACTTGCGCATCGTCTCTTGCAGGAAGGACTCGAACTTCGAGGTCTCCTTGCCGCGCATGAAGTTCCAGAGGATGCGGAACCAGCGCGACGGTCGCAGCAGCAGGCTGCGCGTGTAGAAGGCGCGCACGACCCGGTACTTCCACCGAGTCAGCTCCTTGGCGGTGAAGTGGTCGTTGAACTTGCGGTCGTCGCTGAGGAACGTGTTGTGGACGTAGATCGGCAGCTTCAGGAAGGCGTCGTCGTACTTGATCTTGCCTTCCTTCTCGAGCTGGCGCGTGATCTCGGTGTTCGGCAAGGGGAAGAAGAAGCCCGCCGAAACATCGTCGATGCCGGCCTTGCCGAGCTTGGCAGCGAGGCGCACGGTCGCCTCCATGTCCTCCTTCTCGTCGGTCGGGTAGGCGAGCACGAAGAAGGCGCCGACGTTCAACCCCGCCTTGACCGACGCCCGCACCGCGCGGAACAGCTTCTCGTCGGTCAGCATCTTCTTCATGTGCTTGCGCGTGCGCTCGCTGCCCGACTCGGGCGCGAAGTTCAGCGAACGGCAACCACTGCGCACCAACAGCGACGCGACTTCCTCGTCGATGATCTCGCTGCGCGTGCCGGCCGGCAGCTGCCAGGTGATCTTCAGGCCGCGACGCTCGACCTCGGTGCAGAACTCGACGACCCACTCACGCTTCAGGATCGCCGTCAGGTCCTGGAAGGGGAAGTTCGTCGCGCCGTAGCGCTTGTGGTACGTCTCGATCTCGTCGATGACGTCCTTCGGCTCGCGCGCGAACCAGCGCGTCGTCCACATGTTCGGCGAGCTGCAGTAGGTGCACTGGTACGGGCACCCGCGAGTCGCCAGGATCGGCACCGTCTTGCCGTAGTAGATGCCGCTGACGAGGCGATTGCTCGAGTAGGCCTCGACGTCGAAGAACTCCCACGCCGGCCACGGGATCTGGTCGACGTTCTTGATGCGGTCGCGGCGCGGGTTCTTGACGAACTTGCCGTCGGGCGTGCGGTAGACGATGCCCGGGATGACGGTGTGGTCGAGGCCGAGCTCGAGCGCGCGGAACAGCGCCACCGCCGTCTCCTCGCCTTCGCCCAGCACCAGGAAGTCGATCGGCGCCTGCTCCATCGACAGCTCGGGCACCGCCGTGAAGTGCTCGCCGCCACAGACGATCGGCGTGTTCGGGAACGCTGCGCGCAACTTGTGGATCAGCTCGCGCACGATCGGCCAGCTGTAGCTCCACATGCTGGTGATGCCGATCGCCTTGGTGTCCTTGGCGATGCGCTCGATCATCTGCTCCGGCGTGAGGCCGAGTCGCCAGATGTCGCCATCGGGGATCATCTGCTCGGGTGCGGCCCCGAGCGCGTCGACGACCTCGACGGTGTGCTTGTCGTCGCGCAGGACGGCCGCAATGTAGGCGAGCCCGAGCGGCAAGCTCGGCCGCAAGGCAGTGAGGCCGTTCTTGTTGATGTAGACCGGCGGGTGGAGGAGCGTGACCTTCATCGACGAGGGTGCGAGGCGTAAGGTGTTGCGACTATAGCACCAGCATGTAGCCCCAGAATGGGGCCGTTTCCATCGCGCGAACGGGGAAAGATCCGCGAAGACGAGCGCCCGATGGCACCGCGACTCGACGCCATCCCGGATCGAGCCGTTCGGGCTGCTCCGCAAATCGCGCACGGCGCGGCGAAGGTGTATCGCCGCGCCCGGCGCGGCAAAGTCCCGACGATGAAGCGCGACTGCCTCATCGTCGGCGCCGGCGTGCAGGGCCTCTGCACGGCGTTCTGGCTGGTGCGCGCCGGCTGCCCCACCACCGTCGTCGAGCGCTTCGGACCGGGGCATGAACTCGGCAGCTCGCACGGCCAGACCCGCATCACCCGCTCCTCGTACGACGAGCCGCGCTACGTCCAGCTGGCCGCCTTGGCGCACACGCGCGGGTGGCCGACCCTCGAAGCAGGCCTCGGCATGCCCCTCCGCCTGCGCACGCCGGGGGTGTTCTTCGGCCCACCGTCGGGCCTGTTCGCCGACTACCTGCGCACGACGCTGCAGAGCGGGGCGAACGTGCACACGATCGCCGTCGCGGCGGCGCGCCGCCGCTTTCCGCTGCTGGCGTTCGACGATTCGCACCAGGTCCTGATCGACGACACCGCTGCCGTGGTGCTCGCCGCGACCACGATGGCCGGACTTCGCGACTGGCTGGCCGCCGCCGGCGTGCGGTTCCTCTGGCACACGAAGGCCACCGGCTTGCAGCTCCGCCACGATCGCATCGCCGTCGCCACCGACCGCGGCGAACTGGCGGCCGCCCGCGTCGTAGTCGCCGCCGGCGCGGGCGGCGACGCGCTCGCCGC
>CANGSN010000072.1 GCA_947455805.1 Planctomycetota bacterium | reverse complement strand
TTCCGCTACTCGGACTGGATGAGTCCCGGTCCCGAGAACCAGCCTGGATTGCGCGAGCCGCTGACCGCACTTCTGATCGGGCGGCCTGGCGGACTGACCCTGAACCAGATCGCCGCAAGCCTCCGACCGACTCACAGCCTCACGCGGATCCTCGAGGAGCTTTCGGCATTCCAGCAGCTGGGACAAGCTTCGTCTGGTGTGGGTGCACGCCGGGCCCTTGAGGTGCCGCGGTCACGATCGGCGTTGGAGCTGCCGGACGATGCGTCGCAGACCCTCGAGGTCGGCCGGATCCGGCAACCTGTGGAGCATCGCGTGGCAGTTGGGACACACCGGCCGCAGGTCGCGCGCGGGGTCCACTTCGCGCTGTCCCTCCGCCTGCGAGAGTGGTTGCAGGTGGTGGACGTGGATGAACCCGCGGCCGAGTGCGCCGTAGGCTTCTTCCATGGTCAGGCCACACACGGCGCACGCCAACCCGTGGTGCTGGATGCACTCGGCTCGGGCGCGCGCGTCGCGTTCGTAGGTGTTGACGACGATGCGGGTGCCTTTGCCCTCAGCGAACCTGGGCAGCTCCTCCGGCAAGTGGAACGATCCGGGCTGTGCTGCTTCGAGCAGTTGGTCGAGCAGGGCTGCAGAGTCTGGGGTCAGTTCCCGGACTCCACGAAGCGTCTGCTGGTCGAGCCTTTGCCCCACGAACCGCAGCCGACTACCACTTGGTGCGAATCGTAGGCTCTGCACCACCGCGTCGGGGACAATTAGGTCGTGGCGCAGCTGAGTGCCTGCCTCGCCGAACACGTGGTCGGGCGCATCCCACACATCGGCGCCCAATCGTCGCCTTGCGTTCGTCCGGTTCGTGATCTCCGTCACGCGCATACGAGCACCGAGCAGCAGTTGCCCGTGGAGCACGGTGACTACGTAGAGGCTGTCGCCGGGTCGAACGCCGCGGTTCCGAAAATGGCTGCTGGCGGAGTGATCGAGGGGGGATCCTGAATCGCTCCCCATGGTCCTCTGCCAAGTTGCATTGGCCCAGTAGTGGGTGAAGTGGCGAGTCATGGTGGGTGGGCGACCGCGCCTTGGGCAGCCGCCGAGTTCTGCTCAGGCACATCGATCCTGGCGCTCGGCGCGGCCAGCACTCGGATGCTGGATCCCACCTCCAGCCAACTGCTGCACCCAGCTACCACGTCCGCAATCCCAAGTTGGCCGGCGGAAGTTCGCTCAGCTGCGCCGGGAGACTAGGGGGCCGCGCGACTCACCGACGCAACCGCCTCACTTGGCGATGCGTTCCTTGAACTCCATCGTCTCCGTGTCGATGCGGACCTTGTCGCCGACATCGCACAGCAGGTTGACCTTCACCTTCATGCCGTTCTCGAGCACGGCTTCCTTGCCGCCGCTGCCCGCACCGCGGATCGGCGGCGCCGTCTCGGTGATGGTCAGGATCGAGTGCTTGGGCGGGAACACCGCGACCAGCTGGCCGTCGACGAAGAAGCCCTTGTAGGCCTCCGACGGCCACTGCAGCGCGTCCTCGGCGGCCGCGATGGCGCAGCGGACCTCGTCGCCGTCCTCGGTGAAGAAGACCTCGTCGATGCCGTCGCGGTACGAGTGCGACAGGTCCTTCTCCTCCTTGTCGAGCACTTCCCACTTCGAGTCGGTGTGCTCCTTCAGCTCGGTCTGGCGGCCCGTCTGCAGGTCCTTGATGCGCATCTGCACGAACGCGCGGCGGTCGTTCTTCAGGATGTTCCACCACACCACGGTGCACATGCGGCCCTCGTAGCGGACGAGGGTTCCGGGACGGAGTTCGAGCGCGCTGACTTGCATAGAGGGCGAGCAAGCTAGCGGCGGAGGCGGCGGCTCGCCACGGGGGAGGCGGGCGGGAACGTGCCCGCTCGGCGCGAGGTCGCGGATTCGCGGGGTGGATCGGCCCGGTGGCGCCGCTAGGATCCCGCCCCGCGCAGATCGCTGCGCGTTCGCGGATCGTCCGCGGACCGGCTGCCGGTCCTCACGGGAGGGCATCAGTGCTGGTGTGCTGCCTGGTCTTCAAAACCTGTGGGGCGTCTCCTCGCGAGGGGCCCGGTGGGTTCGATTCCCATGCTCTCCCGCCATTCTCGGCTCGCTGCCGTCGCGCTCCGGCGCGGCGGCGGCGGCCCGTTCACAGAAGCTCTGGCGAGCGATCGTGCTGACCGAGCCCGTCGCGATCACTGCGTGATCGCGCGCACGGTGACGCACAGCGGCAGGTGGTCGCTGCCGAACGCTGCACCGGTGTGCACGTCGAGCACTTCGAGCCCCGGTCCGACGAACGCGTGGTCGATCGGGATGCGCAGCGGCAGCGGCCACTGCGTCGGCCACGTCGGCAGCCAGTCGGCGAACGTCGCCGGCCGCAGCCCGCCATCCTTCAGCAGCGCGCGCAGCGCCGGGTTCCACGGCGTCGCGTTGTGGTCGCCGATCACCAGGTGGGCGGGTGGCAGTTCGCGCACGGCGGCGGGGATCGCCGCCAGCGCCTCGTCGCGCAGCCGGTTGCGTTCACCGTCGCCCGGGCGTGGCGTGTGCACGCCCAGCAGGCCGAGGCGTTGGCTGCCGCCGGCTTCGACCACGGCCAGCAGGGCCGGCGCCCAGGTCTCCGGCAGGCCCAGCGTGCGTGTCGTCGACAGCGGCAGCCGGGAGAACAAGGCGACGCCGTAGTAGCCGGGGTCGGGGGCGAGATGGCGGTGGGGGAACTCCACCAGGCCCTCTTTGAGGCCCTGGCACCATCTGGGCGTGACTTCGCTGCAGAAGACGACGTCGGGCTGTTCGGCGCGGACGACGGCGAGGGCGTCGGCCAGGTGCGCTTCGTTGCCGCGAAGCAGGTTCAGGGCCAGCACCCGGATCGCGGGGGGCGCCACCGCTCCGGCCGCCGGGGTGCCTGCGGGAAGGTGTTCGGATGCCATCGGCAGCGCGCGGCACCAGTCCGGCACGGCGCCGAGTGCCGCCAGCAGCGCACCGCCGGCGCAGGCTGCGGCCCGTCGAGGGGCGCCCAGCGTCGCCAGCGCGCCCGCTGCCAGCAGCAAGCCCCACAGCGACTGCACGACGAAGCAGGCGGCGAGGTCGAGCACCCAGTGCCAGGAAGCAAGGAACACGGCGAGCGCCGGCAGGGCCCCGAGCAGGGCGAAGAGGCTGACGATGCGGATGGCGGCAGCGCGCATGGTGGCGACCATGGCGGCTCGGCGCCCGCATCGCCAGGGCCGGCTGCGCCGTTGCCTCGCACCGCCGCCACGGCGATGATCCGCGGCCCGCGATGCCTTCCGAACTGCCGCCGAACCCCGCCACGGTGCTGGCCGAGATCCGCACCTTCGTCGCCCAGTGGTTCCGCGACGGACGCGAAGACGGCCTCGAAGCCGACACGCCGCTGGTGACCTCGGGCATCGTCGATTCGGCCGGTGTGGTCGAGGTGGTGGAGTTCCTGGAGCGCCGCTTCGCCGTCCGCCTCGGCGACGACGACATCTCCCTGCGAAATTGCAACACGCTGCGCGGCTTGAGCGAATTGGTCGCGCGTCGCCGCTGACGACTCGCTCGCACCGGACCGTGCGGCCTCAATCCCTCTTGATGCATCGCTGTCGCCAGGCCCCTCGAAACCAGCCGCGCAATCGCTAGCCTCTTCGCCAACTTTTTCCGCCCGCCCTGGTGACCACCGTCCTGCTCCCCATCCTCGTCTTCACGGTTCCCGTGTTGGCGATCGTGTTCCTCGCCCTCGGCGGCCGGCGTTTGTCCGGCTCGTGCGGGGGCATGAATCCCGACGGTTCCTGCCAGCGCTGCGGCAAGACCGGCGAGGCCGCAGACGCAGCGGCGGCCGAACCCTGCCACCGCTGACCACCGGCCGATCGCGGTCGGTCGCGGTCCGCCAGCTCCCGATCTTCTTCCCCATCGTCAGGTCTCCGCTCGGATGACTACCCACACCATCAAGAAAGGCTTCGACCTGCGGCTCGCAGGACGTCCCGAGCTCCAGCTCGTGGATGCGCCGGAAGCGGCGCGCATCGGCATCGAGACGGCCGAGTTCCCCGGCATCAAGCCGAAGGTGCTGGTCAAGGAAGGCGACCAGGTCACGACCGGCCAGCCGCTGTTCCTCGACAAGACCGACCGCGACCTCGTCTGGTGCTCGCCGGTGACCGGCACCGTGTCGCGCATCGACTTCGGCGACCGCCGCTTCCTGCTGCGCCTGGTGGTCGACAACGCGGTGGCGAGCGGCGGCAAGGAGCAGTTCGCGGCGATGCCGAAGCCCGGCACCGACCGCGCGTCGCTGATCCAGTCGATCAAGAACGCCGGCTTGTGGCCGCTGTTCCGCCAGCGCCCGATCGGCAAGATGGCGAACAGCAACAAGACGCCGGTGGCGATCTTCGTCAACGGCATGGACACCGCCCCGCTGGCCGCCGACCCGGCGTTCGCCGTGCAGGGCCGCAAGGCCGACGTGCAGGCCGGCGTCGACCTGCTGCGGAAGCTGTGCGACGACGTGTTCCTGACGCTGCGCGCCGGCGGCGACCACCAGGCCGAGCTGCGCGACCTGAAGGGCATCGAAGTGCACGACTTCCACGGTCCGCACCCGTCGGGCCTGGTCGGCACGCACATCAGCCGCATCCGGCCGATGAAGGTCGGCGAGGTGGCGTGGACGCTGACGCTGCAGGACGTGGCGCGGCTCGGTGAGTGGGCGCGCACCGGCCGTTACCCGGCGAAGGTCGTGGTGGCGCTCGGCGGCAGCTCGGCGCCGACGCGCAAGTACTACCGCATGCGCCAGAGCGGCGCGGTCGCGGCGATGAACGGCGGCCAGCCGTTCGCCGGCGACGTGCGCGTCGTCAACGGCACGGTGCTGCACGGCAACGTGCTCGGCGTCGACGGCTGCCTCGGCTTCCACAACACCACCGTCACCGTGATCCCGGAGGGCACCGGCCAGCGCGACCTGTTCGGCTGGGCGCTGCCGCAGTTCGGCAAGCTCAGCTGGCACCGCAGCGTGTTCAGCTGGCTGATGCCGAAGAAGGAATACGTGCTCGACGCGCGCCTCCACGGCGGCCACCGGCCGATCGTCAACCTCGGTGCGTGGGAGGGCGTGACGCCGCTCGACATCCACCCGTCCTACCTCGTGCGCGCCATCCAGGCGAACGACCTCGAGGAGGCCGTGAAGCTGGGGCTGCTCGAAGTCACCGAAGAGGACGTCGCGCTGTGCACGTTCGTCGATCCCTGCAAGATCGACGTCGGGCAGGTGATCCGCCAGGGCCTCGACATGTACGAGAAGGAGGGCTGAGCCGTGCAGTTCCTACGCAACCTGATCGAGAAGCAGAAGAAGCTCTACCACGCCCCGGACAGCAAGTTCCACAAGGTGTGGCCGCTGTTCGACGCGTTCGAGACGTTCCTGTTCGCGCCCGACCATCGCACCGGCAAGAGCCGCGTGCACGTGCGCGACTACGTCGACCTGAAGCGCGTCATGAACACGGTCATCCTGGCGATGGTCCCGTGTCTCCTGTGGGCGATCTGGAACGCCGGCGTGCAGCACTTCCTCGCCGTCGACGCGATGGTGAAGGCCGGCAAGATGACGGCCGACACCTATGCGCTCGGCTGGCTGCAGTCGCTGCTCGGCGCGCCGAACCTCGGAGCGCTGACCGCCTTCGACAACATCGTGTTCGGCCTGCAGCGCATGCTGCCGATCCTGATCACCAGCTACGGCGTCGGCCTCGGCATCGAGATGACGTTCTCGGTGATCCGCAAGGAGGAGGTCAGCGAGGGCTACCTGGTCAGCGGCATGCTGATCGCGCTGATCGTGCCGGCCTCGATCCCGCTGTGGCAGCTGGCGCTCGGCGTCGCCTTCGCCGTCGTGCTCGGCAAGGAAGTGTTCGGCGGCACCGGCATGAACATCTTCAACCCGGCGATGATGGTGCGCGCGTTCCTGTTCTTCGCGTTCGCCGCGCAGATGTCGGGCGACGCGATCTGGGTCGCCGGCAACCAGTCGCCGACCGGCGTGCCTAGCTACATAGTCGACGGCTACTCGGTGCCGACGGCGCTGGCGGTGGTCAAGTCGGCGACCGGCAACGCCAGCGAGACGCTGGCCGCCTTCGGCAACGGGGCCTACAGCCACAGCAACCTGTTCTTCGGCAACATCCCCGGCAGTGCGGGTGAGATGAGCAAGCTGGCGGTGCTGATCGGCGCCTTCATCCTGATCGTCACCGGCGTCGGCAGCTGGCGCACGATGCTCGGCGGCGTGCTCGGCCTGCTGGCGAGCGCCTTCCTGCTGCAGTTCGCGAGTGGTGCGACCACCGGCCCGCTGTCGCTGGCTCCGTGGGAACACCTGCTGTGCGGCGGCTTCCTGTTCGGCGTCGTCTACATGGCGACCGACCCGGTCAGCTCGCCGGAGACCAACGTGGGCAAGTGGATCTACGGCGCCTTGATCGGCCTCGTGACGATCCTCGTGCGCACGATCAACCCCGCCTATCCGGAAGGCACGATGCTGGCGATCCTGCTGTTGAACGCGTTCGCCCCGGGCATCGACCACTTCGTCGTCGCCGCCAACATCAAGCGGAGGCTCGCTCGCGCATGAACACGTCCAGCAACGGCTACGTCCTCGGCTTCGCGATCACGGTCTGCGTCGCAATCAGCGCCATGCTCGCGGCCACCGCGACGGCGCTCGGCCCGGCCCAGGCCGCGGCGGCCGAGTTCGATCGGCAGAAGAACGTCATGATGGCCGCCGGCCTGTTGCGCGCCGGCGAGATGAAGCCGCAGGCGGAACTGGAGAAGCTCTACCAGAACCGCATCAAGGAGGTCGTCGTCGACACCGGCGACGGCAAGGTCCTCGACGGCAAGGCGCCCGCCGACGCCGACCGCATGAACAAGGAAGGCGCTGCCGCCGCCAAGGACGGCGCCGCCAAGAAGGCTGCCGAGACGCGCTACCGCGTGGTCGCGGTCGCCAAGGGCGACGACGGCAAGTCGACCTACGTGCTGCCGATCTCGGGCAAGGGCCTGTGGTCGACGATCTACGGCTACCTGGCGCTCGGCGAGGACGCCGCGACGGTGCGCGGCGTGACCTTCTACAAGCACGGCGAGACGCCGGGCCTCGGCGGCGAGTGCGAGAACCCCGAGTGGTGCGCCAAGTGGGTCGGCAAGTCGATCCTCGACGAGTCGACGAAGCTCGTCGGCGTCATCGTCAAGAAGGGCACGGTCGACCCGGCGATCGCCGAGGAGAAGCGGCACAAGGTCGACGGCTTGTCCGGCGCGACGATCACCTGCAACGGCATCACCAAGTTCGTCAAGAGCGACCTCACGGCCTTCGAGACGTACCTCGCCAGCGTCCGCAAGTAGCCCACGAACCAACCCCAGCGACCTCACCAACGAGAACAGAACCCATGACCGCTACCGCCACCCCGCCCGTCAAGAAGGGCGGCCTGTTCGGGCCGGACGAGATCAAGGTCCTGAAGGACCCGCTGTGGGACAACAATCCCATCGCGTTCCAGATCCTCGGCATCTGCAGTTCGCTCGCCGTGACCACGCGCCTCGACAAGGCGCTCGTCATGGGCATTGGCGTCACGCTGGTGACGGCGCTCAGCAACGTGCTGATCAGCTGCATCCGCAACTTCATCCCGAACAAGATCCGCATCATCGTCCAGCTGGTCGTCGTCTCGGGCGTGGTGATCGTGTTCGACCAGTTCCTGAAGGCCTACATGTTCGACCTCAGCAAGCAGCTGTCGGTCTTCGTCGGCCTGATCATCACGAACTGCATCGTCATGGGTCGCCTCGAGGCCTACGCGATGGGCAATCCACCGTGGCGCAGCTTCCTCGACGGCATCGGCAACGGCCTCGGGTACCTGTGGATCCTGGCGGTCGTCGGCACGGTGCGCGAGATCCTCGGCAGCGGCAAGCTGTTCGGTGCGCAGGTGATCCCGGCTTCGCTCTACGAGGCCGGTTACGTGAACAACGGGTTGATGGTGCTCGCCCCCGGCGCCTTCGTCCTGCTCGGCATCATCGTGTGGGTGCAGCGCTCGATCTCGGGCTACTCGGAGAAGTGACCCATGACCGCCATGCTCGCATTCAGTGACGAACCGCTCCTCAGCGTGCTGCTGAAGTCGATCTTCGTCGAGAACATCCTGCTGTCGTTCTTCCTCGGGATGTGCAGCTACCTCGCGGTCAGCAAGCGCGTCGACTCGGCGATCGGCCTCGGCATCGCCGTGATCTTCGTGCAGGTGCTGACCGTGCCGATGAACTGGGCCCTGCAGGAGTACGTGCTCGGGCCGGGTGCGCTCGGCTGGGCCGGCATCCCGGACAGCGACCTCAGCTACCTGCAGTTCCTGACCTTCATCGCCTCGATCGCCGCGGTCACGCAGGTGGTCGAGATGGCGGTCGACAAGTTCAGCCCGAAGCTCTACGCGGCGCTCGGCATCTTCCTGCCGCTGATCGCCGTCAACTGCGCGATCCTCGGTGGCTCGCTGTTCATGGTCGAACGCAAGTACGACTTCGCGCAGGCCGTGACCTATGGCTTCGGCTCGGGCGCCGGCTGGGCGCTGGCGATCGTCAGCATGGCGACCATCCGTTGGCGCATGCGCACGGCGCACATTCCGGCCCCGCTGAAGGGCCTCGGCATCACCTTCATCACCACGGGCCTCGTGGCGATGGCGTTCATGACCTTCAGCGGCATCTGAGCCGCAGGACCCACCTCGATGTTCACCACGATCCTCACCGGCGTCGCCGCCTTGACCGCAGTCATCGTGCTGCTGGTCGCGGTGCTGATGTTCTGCGAGAAGAAGCTCGTCAAGAAGGGCAAGGTCAAGCTGCTGATCAACGACGACCCGGCGAAGTCGCCGGAGGTCGACATCGGCAGCAACCTGCTGATGGCCCTCAGCAACCAGAAGATCTTCCTGCCGTCCGCGTGCGGCGGTAAGGGCTCCTGCGCGATGTGCAAGTGCCAGGTGTTCGAGGGCGGTGGCGACATCCTCCCGAGCGAACTGACGCACATCAAACGTCAGGAAGCCAAGGAAGGCTGGCGCCTGTCGTGCCAGGTCAAGGTGCGCGGCCCGATGAAGGTCAGGGTCCCCGACGCGGTGTTCGGCATCCGCAAGTGGGAGTGCACGGTCACCAGCAACGACAACGTCGCCACCTTCATCAAGGAACTGAAGGTCAGCCTGCCCCCGGGCGAGATCATCCACTTCGAATCGGGTGGCTACATCCAGATCGACGTGCCGGCCTACCAGAACCTGAAGTTCAAGGACTTCGACGTCGCCCAGCGCTTCCGCGGCGACTGGGACAAGTTCAAGCTGTGGGACCTCGTCGCCAACAACCCGACGCCGGTCTTCCGCGCCTACTCGATGGCGAACCACCCGGCCGAAGGCAACATGGTGATGCTGAACATCCGCATCGCCACGCCGCCGCCGAAGCAGATGCAGCTGAACCCGGGCATCTGCAGCTCGTACGTCTTCTCGCTGAAGAAGGGCGACAAGATCACGATCTCGGGCCCGTACGGCGAGTTCCACATCAAGAAGACCAACCGCGAGATGATCTACATCGGCGGTGGTGCCGGCATGGCGCCGTTGCGCAGCCACATCTTCCACCTGTTCCACACCGAGAAGACCAACCGCCAGGTCTCCTACTGGTACGGCGCGCGCAGTGCGCGGGAGATGTTCTACACCGAGGAGTTCGAGGCGATCGAGAAGCAGTTCCCGAACTTCAAGTACAACGTTGCGTTGTCGGAGCCGCAGCCGGAGGACAACTGGACCGGCTTCAAGGGATTCATCCACCAGGTGGTGTTCGACAACTACCTGAAGAACCACCCGAACGTGGACGACATCGAGTTCTATCTCTGCGGCCCGCCGATGATGAACTCGGCCGTGCAGAAGATGCTCGGCGACCTCGGGGTGGAGAAGGACATGATTGCGTTCGACGACTTCGGCGGCTGAGCCGCCGAAGGCGCCGAACGGGCATCCCCGCGCAGGCTGCGGGGACCCCAACGGGCGAAGGGGAGCAACAGGCCGCTACGCCTGCGCGAGTGCGGCGCTGCGCGCC
>CANGSN010000071.1 GCA_947455805.1 Planctomycetota bacterium | reverse complement strand
ACGTCGCGGCGGCTTCGAGGTGCGGCAGCGCCTCGCTGTAGGCCGACTGCGACAGGTAGGCCTCGGCGGCCGTGCGGTGGATCTCGGCCAGCTTGGTGCCGAGCTCGGCCAGGCTCTGGCGGACCAGAGCCTTGTCCTGCTCCGCCATCGGCTGCACGACCAGCGGCGGCACCTGCGTGTCCCGGACGTCGCGGATGCGCGTCGGGATCGTGTTGAAACCACCGCGGGGGGAACTCGCCGGCGTGGTGATCGTCGGCGCCTGGGTCTTCGTCATCGTGGTCATCTTCGTCTCCTGTCTCCGGGGGAAGTCTGCGGCCGTCACATGGCGGCCAGGATCTGGGTCATCGCCGCAGCCTCGTGATCGAGGGCACGCGCCTCGAGGAGCTGCACGGCGTGGCGCCCCATCCGCTTCGCCGCGGCCGTCTGGCCCAGGCGCTGCAGGATGAGGGTGGTCTGTTGGCAGGCACCCGGCGAGTCCGGATGCGCGGCGAGGAAGGTCGTCAGCACCTGCAGCGCGCGCGGCAGATCGCCGCGCTGCAGCCACAGCCGCGACAACGCGAGGTGCGCGACCTCGTAGGCGGGTTCGAGCGCGATCGCCTGGGTGAGCAGGCGCTGCGCGCGGTCGATTTCACCGCGCAGCTGGAACGCCTGCGCGATGCCGACGAGCGACACGTGGCCGGTGATGCCGTCCTGGATCGGCACGACCAGCGTCTGCCCGCGGTAGGCGAGGCAGCGGCGGAAGTGCAGGATCGCGTCGTCGGCGCGCTGGTCGGCGAGCGCCAGGCTCGCAGCCAGATAGTGCAGGTTCGGCGTCGGCACGAAGCGCCGCAGCGCCACGTCGAGCACTTCGCGCGCGCGCTGGGTGTCGCCGACGCGCGCCGCTTCCAGCGCGCACAGCGCCGCGACTTCGCCGGCGTAGGGCAGTTCGCGGGGCAGCGTCGGCGGCCCAGCGAGGATCAGTTCGAGGCAACGATCGAGCAGCCGCCGCGCATCGACCGAACGGCCGGGCAGGCGGCGCAGGAAGTCGCCGTACTTGTAGTGGCCGTAGACGTCGTCGGGCGACTGGGCCAGCTGCTTCAAGAACAGGCGCTCGTTGCGCTCGTTCTTGCCGCGCTGGTCCATGACCTCGTCGGTGTAGCCGTGGTGGTCGACCACGACCTCGCCGCTGAGCAACGCGAGGCCGAGCGGCGCACCGAGGCGCTGCAGGCTCGGCGTCACCTGCTCGTGGATGACGTTCTGGTAGGCGATGCCCGGCAGGTTGCGGAACAGCCGCACCATCATCACGCCGAGCGTCTTGCCAGCACCGTAGACGTTGACGAAGTGCAGGTGGTAGCCGAGTGCCCGCGGGTTCTGCACCAGCGCGCGGATGCGTTCGCCGCCGCCTTCCTGCACGAACTCGTCGGCGTCGAGCACCAGGATCCAGTCGCCGGTCGCGGCCTGCAGGCCGTGGTTGCGCGGCGCCGAGAAGTCGTCGCACCAGGGGAAGTGCAGCACCTTGGCGCCGAACGACTCGGCGATGGCGACGGTGCGGTCGGTCGAACCGGTGTCGACGAGCACGATCTCGTCGACGGCATCGCGCACGCGCGCGAGGCACTCTGGCAGGAAGCGCTCCTCGTTGCGCGCGATCATGCACAGCGAGATGCGCGGGGCGCGGCCGGCCCACGGCACCGTCGGTGCGGCGGGAGCGGTCGTGTTCGTGGTGTTCGTGGTGTTCGTCGCATCCGCCGGCGCCGGCGTCGGCGCCTGCACCGGCGACCAGCGGCGGACGAGTTCTTCGGCTTCGGCGGCGAACGTCGCCGGCGACTCGACGCGCGGCGTCGGCGTCGCGAACGCACCTTCGATCGCCTGCGCGGCCGGCAGCTTGCTGTCGAGCCGCATCGCGTACTCCTCGAGCGCGACCGGCGTGTTGTCCCAGGTCTCGGCCAGCGGGCCGACCAGCAGCACGTCGAGGCGCGGCAGCATCAGGCCCGCGATGTCGCCCGGGTGCAGCCGTTCGCCGTGCTGCGCCGGCGCCACGGGACCGACGACGGCCTCGGCGCACAACGCGCGGAAGCACGCTTCGTCGGGCGCGCAACCGCCGCGCACGAACCACACGACCTCGCCGCGAGCCGCCGCGATGGCGCGGTTCCAACCGGCGACCTCGCGCGGCGCGTCGCCGACGACGATCTCCCAGTCCGCGGGCAGATACGCCTGCAGCGAAGCACAGGTGCGCTCCTGCTCAGCCTTCGTACCACCGGCGACCAGCACCGAACCCGACCGCAGCGGCGCGCGTTGGCAGACGAGCCAGAAGCGCGTCGCCGGCACCGAGCCGAGCCAGTCGAGCGGCAACAGGCCGTGCTGGAACAGCGTCGCGGGCAGGCCGGCGCCGAACTCTTCGGCCCCGGACGGCACGCGCAGCACGTCCTGCACCCACAGCCCCGCCATCGCGGTCGCCGCGAGCACGCGGCGCAGCGGCAGGAACTGCGAGGGATCGTCGGTGCTGCCGGCGGGATCGCACGGACCCGGCCGACCTTCGACGACCATGCGCAGCATGCGCGGGCTCTGCACCGAGTCGACGTCGAGCAGCAACACGCCGCCCGGCGCCAGGCGTTCGGCGAGCTTGGCGAACGCGGGCTCGATGCGACCGAGCGATTCGGTCACGGCCTGCACTTCGATGCAGTCGAACGTCGCCGCCGCCGCGTCGAGACGCGCGCGCTCGCGGGGCAGCGTGACGCGCTCCCCGGTCGGCACGAGGCCCGCCCAGCCCTTCACAGGGCCGAGAAAGCCGGTCGGCAGCGATTCGCCAGTTCGAGTCATTCCTTTGCCTGCGTGGACCACACCGTCCAACTGCGCCACACCATCGGCAGAACTGGACCCTCGACTTCAGTCGGCCATGATGCCGGCCCTTCCGCCCCCGCCAGGACGATGCTCGCCGACGCCCAGATCGAGACACTGCTCGCCCAGCGCACACGCTTCCAGAGGCTCCGCCACGTGGCGTCGTGCCCTTCGACACAAGACTTGGCCGCTGCCGAACCTCGGGACGGTGACGCGATCTTCTGGGCGGACCACCAGACAGCCGGGCGCGGCCGGCAGCAGCGGGTCTGGGACGACCAGCCGGGTGCCGATCTGGCGATCACCGTGCGCGCGACGATTTCGCTGCCGCAGCCGCTGGCCCTGCCGGCGGCGCTGCCGGTCGCAGTGCTGCAGGCGATCGAGCCGCTGGCCGACCGCCGGCTGCGTGTGAAGTGGCCGAACGACCTGTTCCTCGACGGCCGCAAGCTGTGCGGCGTGCTGGTCGACGTCGGGCCCGCGGGCCCCGACACCTACCTGATCGGCATCGGCGTCAACTGCAACCGCGTGCGCTTCCCGCCCGAGCTCGAGGCGATCGCCACGTCGCTGGCGGTGGCCACCGGCCACGAAGTCGACCGCGGCGCCTTGCTGCTCGCGATCGCCGAACGCGTCGACGCGATGCTCGGCTGCCTGCAGCAGCGCCAGCATGCGGCGCTGGAGGAACTGTTCCGCGACCGGCTCGGCATGCTCGAGCGGCGGGTGGTCGTCGGCACCAACGTCGAGGAGAGCGGGGTGCTGACCGGGCTGGACTTCGCCGAGCTGGTGCTCGACGGCGAACGGCGGCGGCCGCTGGCGTTCGTGCGCAGCATTCGGGCTGGGTGACTCGGCGGCGGGAGGGCTGCGGCCTCAGGTCCAATTCCCCTACCGATCTTCCGATCGGCAGGGATCTCGGCCAGCTCGTTGGCTGGGATCCTGAAGACGTTGGCGAGCCAGACCGCTCGTCCAAGCGAGCTGACACCCGGCACCGACCGCGCCCCCGTGTTACGAAACGTTGCACGAACGACGTTTCGTAGTACGTTTCGGAACATGGACCCCGCCAAGCGCACCATGTCCCTGGCCCGCCGCTTGGGCGTTCTCCGGCCGCGGGATCTAGAAGCGCACGGCGTCGCGCGCACCTACCTGGCGCGACTGTGCGCGCAGGGCCAGCTGCGGCAGATCGGTCGCGGCCTCTACGTACCGGCCGACGCGGAACAGTCCGCCGACAGCAACCTCGCGGCAGTCGGCAAGCGCTTCCCGGCCGGCGTGGTCTGTCTGCTGTCGGCCCTGCGCGTACACGGACTGACCACCCAGGCCCCGTTCGAGGCGTGGATCGCCTTGCCCCGGCAAGCGCGCGTTCCCAAGTCCGCCGGGTTGCCGATCCGCGTCGTGCGCATGGTGCCGAGGTCGCTCGAAGCCGGAGTCGAGAAGAAGACCGTCGATGGCGTGCAGGTGTCCGTGTTCGACGTCGAGAAGACGGTCGCCGACTGCTTCCGCTTCCGCTCGCGCATCGGCCTCGACGTCGCCCTCGAGGCGATGCGCGAGTACCTGCGCCGGCCTCGCCGCAACCTCGAGAAGTTGCTGCGCTATGCGGGCGTCGTGCGCGTCCAGAAGGCGATCCGTCCCTACCTCGAGGCCATGCTGTGACCCGACCACCGAAGGACCTCGGCGCCTCGGTGCAGGCGAAGCTGCGCAACCTGGCACAACAGCGAGGCGACGACGTGCAGCTGCTGCTGACTCAGTTCGTGCTCGAGCGCCTGCTGCACCGGCTCGCAGCTTCGGAACACGCCGGGACCTTCCTGCTGAAGGGCGCCATGCTGTTCGCGGCGTGGACGAAGGTGCCGCACCGCGCGACCCGCGACCTCGACTTGCTGGGCCAAGGTGACGCCGAGTTGCCCCGCCTGGTCACCATCTTCCGCGACATCGTCCTCATTAACGTCGACCCAGACGGCGTGTCGTTCGACGCCGCCAGCGTGCAAGCGACACGCATCCGCGAAGACCAGATCTACCAGGGTGTCCGCGTCACCATGAACGCGACCCTGGCCACCGCCAGGATCGACGTGCAAGTCGACGTCGGCTTCGGCGATGCCGTGCATCCGGGCCCGATGGAAGTGCAGTACCCCTCCTTGCTCGGGATGCCGACGCCGAAGCTGCGCGCCTACCCACGCGAGACGGTCGTCGCCGAGAAGTTCCAGGCGATGGTCTCGCTCGGCGAGCTGAACAGCCGGATGAAGGACTTCTACGACCTACGGGTGCTGGCCGCGCAGTTCCCCTTCGATGGCGACTCGCTCGGCGGCGCGCTCCGCGCCACGTTCCTCCGGCGTTCGACCGACTTGCCGGAGACCGAACCGATCGCGCTGCGCGACGAGTTCGCCGAGCGCAAGGAGAAGCAGGTGCAGTGGAGCGCGTTCCTCCGCCGCAGCCGACTGCTCGAGCCGCAGGTTCCCCTGGTCGAGGTCGTGCGTGGTCTTCGGACCTTCTTGTGGCCGCTGGTCCGCGGTCTGCGCGGGGCGAGCGCGATGCCGAAGACATGGCCTGCTGGCGGACCTTGGTCGTAGGGCCGCCCCCACAGCACGCACTCCCGTCACCAACCTTCGTCGCCCGCGAAACCGGTAGCTTGGCTCGCGGCCAAACCGCGTCGTCACCGTCGCCCGATGCGCACGTCGATCGCATGGCGTTCGAGGTAGTCGAGAGTCGAATCGAGAGCCTCGCGAGACTCCAAGAACGAACGGGGGATGGCCGGGGGCGCAGCGCTCAGGGCAACGATGCCGCCCACGATGGCGCACGTGGTGTCGCGATCACCCAGGCCAGAGACCGTGGTCCACAGCGCGTCCTCGAAGTTGTCGAGGTGACGGGCGGCGCACCAGAGAGAGAACGGCACCGTGTCGGAGCATAGAACCCTGCTGCCATTGCCCAGTTCGGCGCTCGCGGTCGCGGCGTCCGCCGCGAACGGCACGTCCAGCGCCCGCTCGATTCCAGATGCGGTAGGACCTCCTGGCACGTGGGCGCGCACTGCACGCAGCAGCGCCACGCCGGAGCACGGCATGGCACCGCGCCCCATCTGCCACGCGATGGCCGCGGCCACGGCGACCGCGATGGCACCGGCGTGGCTGTCCGGGTGAGCATGGGTCGGCTCGGCGGAAGCGCGCGCTTGTTCGACGACTGCAACCAGGTCGTCCGCGAAGAAGGCCCCGATCGGGGCCACGCGCATGGCGCTCCCGTTGCCCATCGAACCCTGACCGTCGAAGGCGCCCTGGGCAATCGCGCGCCAATCCCCACCGAGCGCGATGGCCCCCAGAATCTCGTGGGCGGTTCCTCCATAGCCACGGCGATCGTCTCGTCGGTAGCGGTCTGCGAAACGTCGCGCCAGGGAGTCGCGATCGACGAACTGCCGTTCCTCCAGTTCCTCGAAGACCGACAGCGCCATCGCGGTGTCGTCCGTCCAGAACCACGGTGGCAGCGGAACCGAGCGTTGCTCGATGCGTGGCTGCACCAACTCCGGCGCACCGAAGAAGCACTGCCCGAAGGCGTCGCCAACGGACAAGCCATCGAGAGCAAGACGGGCGCGCTGGAGGGCGTTGAGGGTCATGGGGAAGGTCGTAGCAGAGCAGTCTGTTGACTCCTGGCAACCAGCGCTCCATCGCTACCGCGAGGCTGCTGCTGCTTCTTCTGCTGGCGTTGGCAACCAGCTCCCGCCTCAAGGGTCGTGGGACCCAACCGACTTCGGCCAGACCCAGTCAGCTGGCGCCGCTCCATCGACATCGACAAGACGAAACACCCGCTCGAAGTACGGATCGCAAACCGCTGCGAACAACCGTTCCTCAACTCGCCCCGACTTCGATGCGGCCTCCAGGTCCTTTCCCGGCATGCCAACCGTCTTGGCATCGACGTCAGGTGGAAGACTGGGGAATGCGAGAGAACCAGCCCATCGCCAGCACAGCACCACTCTCTCCCACTGGTACTGGTCCCAGTCCACAACCGCGAATGCGGCGACCGCCTCGCAGCCAAGACAGACAACCCAACCGGAAAGGGGCCCGTCATAGAAGTCGATCAAGAAGGTCCGAAAGCCCGCACGACCGAGACCTACGCCAGGACATCCGCACCAAGAAGCAGCAGGAGTCTTCACGCCGATAACCGGAGGTAGAAGTGTGCGCGGTCTCGAACGCCGACCACCGGATCGCCGCCAGACCTCGGAGGAAGGAACGTCGATTCGGGAACACGGGCGACCTCAGCGGAGCAGTTCGTCGTGGATCTACGGCAGCCGGAGCACGCGCAGCTGGTGCACGTCGCCGCCACTCGGCGCGCGCAGCTCGGCCGTGAGCCCCGGCACGACCGGCGGCGGCACCGGCGCAGGCACGAACGGCCCCGGCGGCAGACCGGCAGTCGGCGGCACCAGGTAGGTCGAGCCGAGCACCAGGTCTTCGTTGTCCGCCGTCACTTCGTCGACGACGAGCACGAGCCCCGCACGATCGCGCGCGACGGCGAAGCCGCGGTCGGCGACCTGGCGCGTCGTCATCACGTTGCCGAGCCCGGGCGTGCTGCTGTAGTCGAGCCCGGGCAGCGGCGAAGCGAGCGCCGGGTCCTGCCACACACACGCCGCATCGACCACGACCGACAGCTCGGGCCCCACGGCCGGCCAGTTGGCGAACGCCGCGCGGTGCAGTTCGCGTCCGGAAGCACGCGGCGCCAGCCACAGCAGGTCGAGCGCACGCTCTCCGTTGGATTCGTTGCCGGCGAGGCGCGGGTCCCGATCGCCGGCGCGGCCGAACGTGCCCGCGGCGGTGAATCCCCGATCGTCGCCGACGAGCATGCGCACACCGTCCGGCGCGTCGTGCGCGACGACGAAGCGCAGGTCGGGGCCGGTGCCGAACGCCGCCACGTCGATGCCGGCACCGAGGCCGTCGAACGTCGCCAGGTCGAGCAGGACCAGGCCGCGGCCGAGCCGCTGGATGGCACAGCGCCACGACGTGCGCGGCTGCCAGATCTGCGTCGCCGCGAACTGCAGTGTGCCGAAGGCGACGGCGAGGTCGCCGTTCGCCGACAAAGCGCAGCGTGTCGCCAGCGGCAGGTGCCCGGCCGGTGCCGTGGCCAGCACCCGAACCGGCGTGAACACGTACGAGCGCGGCTCGCCGTCCTCGAACGTCGCCGGCGTGCCTTCGACCGCCACCAGCTCGAGCCCCGGGCCGCTCGGGGCGAGCCGCCAGCCGGCGACCAGCAGCCTGCCGTCGGCCGCCAGCTCCAGATCCGGCCGCGCCATCGCCGGCGACGTGCCGAGCAGCAGCGGACCCGGAACGAACGTCGTGCCGCGGTCGAAGCTGAGGGCAATGCGCAGCCCTTCGTTCTCGCCGCGCACCGTCGCCAGCACGTTGCCGCGCACCCCGACGGCATACTCGCCAAAGCGCAGCGAGCCCGCGGGCATCGCCACCGCACCGCCGCGCAGCGTGCCGGCGTCGTCCACTTCGCGCAGGCGCAGTTCGAACCGGTCGTCGTCGGCGGGGCGACCGTGGTGGCCTTCCTGCACGAGCAGCGAGAAGCGACCGCGCTGCACGGCGACGGCAGGCGCGCCGAAGCGCCACGAGTTGCTCGTGTAGGCCGTGGTCGCAGTACCGCCGAACGGCAAAGGCGACGCCGGGCTCGCCGGCTGGTTGGCCGGACCTTCGGCGCCGACGACGAGGTCGACGACCGCGACCTTCGCCGAGTCGGTGTAGACGAGCAGCTGCTGGTTCGCGGTGATGCGGCCCTGCAGCGTCATGCGCACGATGCCGAGGTCGAGCGCGCCGAGCACCGTGTCGTTGTGGCCGAGCCACGGCCCGCTCGGCGCAAGCCCGGCGGCGAGCAGCGAGCCGACGTCGTTGCGCAACGTGCTGCCATCACGCAGATGCCGCACGGTGACTTGTGCGATGCCGACCGCCGTCGGCGCCCACGACAGCAGATCGAACGCGAACGGCGCGTCCGCCGGCGTCTCGATCACGTAGTGCGCGACGATCGTGGTCGGATCGACCTGCGTCGGGTCGACGTCGGCGGGCGTCGCGACCGGCGCCAGCACCGTGCTGCCCACGGCGAGCACGAGGCGGCCCGGATCGATCGGCGGACTGACCGGCGGCGGCTCGGGGTTGGTCGGCGGCGCAGCCGCCGAGGAGCCGTTCGAACAGCCTGGGCTGGCGAACGCACACGCGAGCAGCGCGAACGGCACGAAGGGGCGCGTCATGGCAGGCCACAGAGCCTAGCCCGCGGCACGGTGGCAGCCCAATCGGCAAACGGCGACGCGGAACCGCCGGCGCCAAGGCCTCAGGCCACTTCGCCGAGCGCCGACAGCATGCGCCCTTCGAACTGCATGACCTTGGTCGGCGGCGGCCCCGACAAGAGCCGCGCCAGCAGCTGCTGGTCGAGGCGGTCCGGGTGCAGCAGCGGGAAGCCCTTCGCCTGCAGCCACGTGTTCATGCCGAGCCAGGCGACGATCGTGTTGAAGTCGGGGAACGGCGCGATGCGCGCGAAGCGCCACAGCAGGCGGAACCCCTGCCGCACCGGGTGCAGGCCGTGCCAGACCAGCGGCACGTCGCGGTAGCAACGCGCGGCATCGAACGTGTCCAGCAGCGACGGCAGCTGCTCGGGCCCCGGATAGGTGAGGTAGAGCAGCGAGTCCCAAGGCGGACCGCGGCGCAGGTCGTTGTTGCGGAAGCGCGGCAGCTCGTGCGTCATCGCGCGGAACAGCTCGACCAGGAACCAGCCGTCGGGCGTGCGCCCCTCGGCGGCGCGTTCGCGGACCAGCCGCAGCGCGTGCTGCAGGCCGCGCAGCAGGCGATGTTCCTGGGTGATCGGCGACAAGCGGCCCTGGCCACCGGCGAACACGGCTTCGGCGTCGTCGTCGAACACGACGAAGCCGCGCAGGCGCAGCAGGCCGGCCGCGAACGATGCGTCGCTAGGCGTCGGCCGGCGCACGCCGTCGAGCACGCGCTGCGCACGCGCGATCGGCTCGTCGTCGGCGCCGCCCTGGGCGGAGCCGATCTGGCCGACCATGCGCGTCGCCAACGCCAGGTCGATGCGCTCGAGCATCGACAGCTGCTGGGTGTCTCCGTTCCTCACTCGCGCCGGTTTTCGGCATGATGTGGCCCTCGCATGGACTCGGCCGCTGCATCCCCGACCCCGCCTCCCGTAGCGCCGGTGCCACCGCGGCGACGACGACGGCTGCTCCGCCGCCTGATCTGGTGG
>CANGSN010000070.1 GCA_947455805.1 Planctomycetota bacterium | reverse complement strand
GCCATGGATCCGCCGCGCGAGGGCCTCGGCCAGGACGTCGTCGACGAATTGGCGCAGTTGCGGCCCGAGCGCCTCGCCTACGTGTCGTGCGAACCGCAGACGCTGTTGCACGACCTGCAGGCGCTGCGGGCCGCCGGCTTCGACGTGGTGCGCGCAGTGCCATTCGACATGTTCCCGCAGACAGCACTGGTCGAGTCGCTGGTCTGCCTGGAAGCGCGTCGTTAGCCTCGCGCGCCATGAAGTTCGCACCCCTCGCCGCTCGCTGCCTGCTCGCGGCGTGCCTCCCGCTCGCATCCTGCTCCACCGTGGCCGACCAAACTTCGCCATCCTCCGCGTCCGTCGCCACGTCCGTGATCGATCGCCCGTTCGGCAAGCGCCTCGACGGCCGCACCCCCCGCTTGTGGACCGTGCGCGGCCACGGCCTCGAGTTCGACGTCACCGACCACGGCGCCACGCTGGTGGCGGTGCGCGCGATCGACCGCGGCGGCAACGTCGACGACGTCGTGCTCGGCTTCGACGACGTCGCCGGCTACGAGTCGCCCGACAACCAGTACTTCGGCTGCACCACCGGCCGCGTCTGCAACCGCATCGCCAACGCCGAGTTCTCGCTCGACGGCCGCAGCTTCGCGCTGCTCGCCAACGACGGCAGGAACCACCTGCACGGCGGCGGCGACCGCGCGCTGTCGCGCCTGCTGTGGAACGGCAAGGCCGTGCGCGACGGTGGCAACGTCGGCGTGCGCTTCACCGTCCGCAGCGCCGACGGCGACGAGGGCTACCCCGGCAACCTCGACGTTGCGGTCACCTACTGGCTGCAGCCGGGCCCGGCGATCCACGTCGTCAGCGAGGCGACCAGCGATCGCCGCACGCCGATCAACCTGACCAACCACGCCTACTGGAACCTCGCCGGGGCCGGCGCCGAGACGGTGCTCGACCACCAGCTGCAGATCGCCGCCGACCAGTACACGCCGACGAACGACACGCTGATCCCGACCGGAGTGCTCGCCCCCCTCGCCGGCACCCCGCTCGACTTCCGCACGCCGGTGGCGCTGTCGCTGTGGTTCTTTGGCGTCGCCGGCACGCCGGCGAAGGGCTACGACCACAACTTCGTGCTGCGTGGCGGCAAAAGCTCGCTGCGGCCGGTCGCGCGCTTGTGGCACCCACAGACCCAGCGCTCGCTGCGCATCGAGACGACCGAGCCGGGGCTGCAGGTCTACACCGGCAACTACCTGAAGAACCAGGTCGGCAAGGGCGGCCGCCGCTACCCGCAGAACAGCGCCGTCTGCCTCGAGACGCAGCACTTCCCGGACAGCGTGCACCAAAAGCACTTCCCGACGACGATCCTCGAGCCGGGCACGACGTGGCGCAGCGAGACGCGGTTCGTGCTGCAGGTCGCCGACTCGGTGACGGCGCGCACGCTGTAGTCGCCGAGCGCCGAGCGCGCGAACTCAGCCGTCGGCGAGGCCGGCGTAGCGGCCGGAGCCGAGCAGCTCGGCCAACGCGCGACCGCTCAGCTGGCGGCACGGCACGTAGGGCACGTGCGCCGCGTCCTGCCCACTCTCGACGACGACGACGCCGCGGAAGCCCGCAGCGCGGGCGGCAGCGAGCGACGGCGCGGCCGCCTGCCAGCAGCCCTCGTCGGCGAACACGCACGCGCTCCAGCCGGCCGGGTCCTCGGCCAGCGTCCTGGCGACGGCGTCGGCCCCACCACCGCAGCCGACGACGGTGAACCCCGTGCGCAGCAACAGCGGCGTGCACAAGGTGCGCACGTCGTCCACGCAGCCGACGAACAGCACGCGGCCCGGATGCACCGGCCCGAGCAGGCGGCTGGCCCCGACCACGGGATCGAACCACTGCGCGTCGGCGGTGGCCGCCATCGGCAACTCGATACGGTAGCAGCAGCTGGCGCGGCCCCGGCTGTCGATCGTCAGCACCCCACCGAGCAGCGCGCACAGCCGCTGGGCGATGGCGAGACCGAGGCGCGGTCGCTCTGCGGCGTCGAGCACCTGGAACGGGGCGAATGCGTAGCCCTGTTCGAGCTCCGAGAAGCCACCGCCACCGCTGACGACCTCGAGACGCAGCTGCCCCGGCCCGTTCTGCACGCGGCCGTGCACGTAGGCGAGGCGCAACTCGACGGTGCCACGGAGAGCGCGCGCGAACGCCACCTGCAACACGGCCTCGACCGCGCGCAACAGCAGGCGCGCATCGACCAGCACGTGGCTCGGCAGGAAGCTGCGGTGCACCACCTGCAGTTCGTGGCCATTGCGCTCGGCGTCGACGTGCCACGCCGACAGGTTGGCTGCGAGCCAGTTGGCGAGCGTCAGCCGCGTCGCCACCGGATGCACGCCGTCGACCTCGAGCTCGCCGACTTCGCGATACTCGCCGACCAGCTCGAGCAGGTAGCGGTTGTGTTCGAGCACTGCCTGTAGCGCCCTCTGCAGCGACGGTGGCACCGCGGCTTCGTCGATCAGGTCGAGCAGCCCCTGCTGCGCGGCCAGCGGCAGCTGCAGTTCGCGCAGGAACTGCCGCACCTGGGCGCGTTCTGGATGCGGGCGCACGGCGATGCCGGCGAGCGGCACCAGACGGCCGAAACGCGCGGGCGGACGCGCAACCGTCGTGGGTTCGTCGGAAGAGAGGTTCGACATGCAGTGCGAGATCGGGGCGAGGCGATCCACCAACAGCGGGCGGGACATCGACGGGACGAACCTCGCGGCTGGAGAAGGGCACTGCGCCGCGCCTGCACCCGAATCCGCAACTTCACCTCAAGTCCTTTTGCCACAAACAAATGCGACATTCTTTACAGCGAGAATCCACGGGAAGATCCCGCAGGGTTTTCCCCGAGACCGCGGCCGGCGACTCATCCGTGGAGGTCGGCGGTGACCTCCGCTCCGTCCACCTCGGCGTCGCGCACCCGGTCGACCATCGCGGCCGCCGCCGGCGACGGCCCGGCGCAGCACGGCGTCAGCAGCAGCGCCACCGCAAAGTTCACGAACATGCCGACCGCACCGATGCCCTGTGGCCCGATCCCGAAGCACCATCGCGACCACCCGAAGTAGACGGTGCCGAGGATGTAGCTGCCGGTGAAGGCGATGCCGGCGAGCATGCCGGCGACCGCCGGCACCGTGCCGACGCGTTTGCTGAAGATGCCGAGCACCAGCACCGGGAAGAACGACGACGCGGCGAGGCCGAACGCGAACGCGACCGTCTCGGCGACGAAGCCCGGCGGGAAGATGCCGACGACGCCGGCGATCACCACGGCGACGCCGATGGCGAGGCGCGACAGCCGCAGCCGTTCCTGTTCGCTCGCCTGCGGCCGCAGCAGCTTGAAGTAGAAGTAATCTGCTTTCGCCGTAAGGCACTTTGAATGCAAGCCTTGCGACAACAAATGCCTACCTAGATCACCCGTTCGGCCACCTGTAGAGGGGTGCCGGACAGGCTTTTCAGAGCAGCGGCCTACTTGCTCACGGTCACCGACTGGCACTGAACCGTCACCATCCCGGCCACGACGTTGATGACGCAGTCGAGGAAGCTCCACTGCGACGTGATGGTGTAGTCCTTCGCGCCTGCGGCCATGGCGTGACTGTCCACCTTGCCGAGCGGAACGATGCCCCACAGCACGTACCACTGACGATCGCTCGTCTCGGTCGACTTCGTAGGCGCAGCGCCGTTGCCGACGTGATGCGTCAGCGTGTAGCAGCCGGCCAAGGGGGAGAGACAGGCGACGAGCGCCACGGTGCGGAGGTTCTTCATGCTTCGCGCGATTGCGGACTGGACTGGCAGCCCCGGCCTTCCCGGAGCCGAACGCGCGACATGCTGCCGGCCTCGGCGCGCCGCGTCCACGACGAAGCTAGCCGTTGGTGGCGTCGGGAACGCCAGTGACGACGCACAACGTCGGCCGCTGGCGTTCCAGCTCGTCGACATTGGCAGGGTCGGTCAGTAGCTCGCGGATAGCAGCGGCACGGTCACGCGGCGTCAGGAACGACGAAGCGATGACTTCGTCGAGGCTCAGTCCAGGTGCAGCGCCCTTGTCCAGCGGCGCCAACCTGTCCAACAGCAGCTTCGCGGCGGCCACGTTGCCGGCGGCGGCCTCGGCCCGCAGCGCCTCGAACACGTCGAACAGCACCGCATCGACGCTGCCGCCGTTCGCGGCCAGCCGTTCGGCGATGACGCGGCGGAAGTCAGGCAGCGGCGGCCGGCCCGGTCCCGGCGCACAGCCCGGCACGAAGCGCCCGCGCTCGTCGCGCCCCTCGCGGTTTGCTTCCGTTTCTCTCGGCTCGATGCTCATGCCAGCCCCCCGAGGAACGCGCCTTCCGATGCCGGCGGACGGCCCTCTTCCAACGCCTGCCGGGCGGCAGCACGGCGCAGGATGACGGCGAGACGTTCGGCGACTTCGCGGTCGGTCATTGTGGCGCCAACGGCCGACGGCTCGTCGGGCGGCGCGGCCAAGCGGTCGAGCAGCAGCCGGGCGGCCTGCACGTCGCCAGTGGCAGCTCGTCTGGCCAGCACGACGACGACGCCCCAAAGCAGGTCATCCGTGCTGCCGATGGTCGGGTCGCTGGCGGCGCGTTCGTCCACAAGCGCGCGCAGGTCGACACCACGCGGGCGCCCGCCGAGGCGATGGCCCGGCCGGAACCGCCCGTCGTGGTCGCGGTCGCCGCGCTTGTCCTCGCTTTCGGCGGCGCCAGTCACGGCACCCCCGTGGCGATGCTGGTCAGCGCGGCCAACGCGAACCACAGCAGGCAGCGACGTGCACGCGCCCTCGTGCATCCGTGCGGAGGAAGCGAAAGAAGCGAAGTAACCCCAGGAAGTCGAAGCAAGGCAGGCACGCCGCCCCCTTTCTTGCCTTTCTTCGCTTCCTTCGCAGTCGTGCGGTTGGTCGTGCTCATCGGGCGGCCCTCGCCATGGGGAACCAAGTCTCGCGCGGTCGCCCGCCGGTCGGCGTCTTCCGGCCCTCAGCCAGCCGCAGCTTGTGCAGCAGCACCAGGGCCGCGTCGATGTCGGCGGCGGTCACGTGCCGGTCGAACAGCTGGTGCATCGCGCTGCGGTCGATGCCCTGCTCGGGATGGCCGCGCAGCTCGCCGAGGATGCGGTCGGCGATGCGGTTGCCGGTGCCATCGCCGAAGACACGCCGCACGGTGTCGACGTGGTAGCGCCAGACTTCGGCAGCGGCGTCAAGGTGCGGAACGTCCACCTGGTCGTGCTCGTCGACAATCGCGAACACCATCGCCAGCCGGCGGACTTGCGCCACGGCACGGCCGAGTAGCTCGCCAGCCATCCCGGCGGCCCGTTCGTCGCCTTGCAGCCGCTCGTAAAGCGCCGGCCAGACTTCCTGCGCCAGCTGCGAGAATCGCATGGCGCTGGAACGCTCGCGAGCACGGGCAAGGCACCGTTGCAGACGCACAGCCAGGACGGCGAAGGCAGCCTCGTCAACCTCGCCGCCGAACGGAAGCGAACGCTGCCGGCGGGACGCGATGAATAGGAAGCGGTTCACGGTCCCGCCCTTGATGTCGTCGGACTTCAGCAACGAGACGAACTCCCCGCCGGTGACGTGCGCGAGAAGCGAAACATGCGCGTCGCTTGCCCGGTACGGCGTCTTCGTCATCGAGGCGAGCCGCGTTCCGTCCCATGCCTGGCGCAGCACCGGGCCGAGGGTCGAGTCGCGCCGCGCAGTCGCTCGCAGCGTGCGGGCCAACTCGGTCTCGACGGCCAGCAGCCGCTTGTCCTGGACGCCGGGGTCGATGATGGGACTCCCATCCTTGTCGGTGCGTCCCGTGTCCTGCGCATCGCGCACGCGCCAGATGATGCCCTCGCCGCTGCTCAACCCGCCAAGCTCGCAGGTCTCGGCCCACGCGGGGTCGGCGAGTTCCATCAGCCGACGCGGAAAGGCTGCGGAGCTGCCTTTGCGCCCCTGTGCAGTGGCGCCAACGATGGCCGCGAACAGGTTGCAGCCGTGGCGGTCGCCGGACACGACGAAGTGCGGGCCGCGCCCGACGGCGTTGCCGACACGCACCAGCAGGTCCCCCAGCACGGCGGCCGGGTCCGCCTCGGTCTGTTCCTCCACCAGGTCGAGGAAGTCGCCGACGACGCCGATGCGCACCGCACGGCTCATCGGCTCGGGCCACGGCGCCGCGTCTGGATCCCTCGGTTCGAACGGAACGCCACGGTCGGCGGTCGGCGTGCGGTCGATGCGAGCCTCGGCGGCCTTGCGGCGCCAGGTCTCCTGCAAGCGCAGGATCTCGTCGCCGTTCCACTGCGTGACGGTGCCGACGTAGCCCAACACCGACGCCGGGCTCTGCACGTCGAGGAACCGTATGGTTGCCGTTGGCACGCGATCGACGATCGCCCCGCGCACCGCAGGGCCGACAGGGCCACACAGAACGACATCTCGCCCTTCGTCGGCTGCGGCATGCGCGGCGGCGACGACGTGTTCCTGCTCGATGGCGGCCACCGCTTCGAAGTCGAGCGCGGCAAGCGCATCTTCGTCGTCGTCGGTCAGCACCACGAACAACGCCATGGATGCGCTCGCCATCGCCTCGGCGATGACGGCGGCCACTGGGTCGGCGGCCAGCGTTTCGGGGCGGGCAATCACTGGCCCACCCCCTGGCGCTGGCGCACCAGCTCGCGCACGTGCTCGGCACCGCCGGCTAGTGCCGCGTCGGCGGCGTAGCGGTCAGCCAGCGCCAGCATCGCCAGCCAGCGCCGGTGAATCGTGCGTGCGTCTGGTCGCTTCGTCGTGGTATCCTGCATCGGTCGGTCCTCTTGCCTGGGGGTCGTCATTTGCGGGTCGGCCCCTGGCAGGGTCGGCCCGCGTCCATTTCGTAGGGGATGGTTCACGCTGCACCGCCCGCCTGCACCGGCAGCAGCAGCGCCAGCACGTCGGAGCGGCGCACCAGCAGGCGCCCACCACGGCCGGGGTCAGTCCGGACGGCCCGCAGCCGGCCGCAGGCGATCCAGGCGCGGATGGTGCGCGCCGTGATGTGCAGCTCGGCGGCGGCGCCGGCGGGAGTGAGGAACTCGGTTTGGGATTGGTTAGGAAGGCGTTCGCGGTTCGTCATGTTGGTGTGTGTGTTCGGCGCTACCGGATTCGGTTGCGCCGTATTGGCACCTACCTATGACGCCAGCGCAGCGCAAAGGGAATCTCCGTAATCCAGCGCACACTGCTTTTCCCCAAGCCTTTCTCCGACAGGCAGTTACCGGAAGAAACGTGAAGCTGCTGGCAGCCGCAGAGGCGCCACAGAACGTGATGACGGCCGAACGCAAACGATGCGCTAGGACGCAATTACAGCGCGTCCGCTGGGCCTAGTCGCCATCCCCTTCACGATGGCCTTTGCCTCGGCCTCGATGCCCAGCGCCTGCTCGATGTTTTTTGCATCGCGCGGCAGGTCCGTCAGTGCGCCGAGGTAGTGCTTCTCCGCGACGGCAACGGAGTGGCCCGCGCGCTTCGCGGCCAGGAACACGGAGCCCGGCCCGAGGACGCCCGCGCAGGCGATGACGCTGCCGCACGTCCTGCGCAACGTTCGCCAGTCCCACTGCGGCGCCTTGTAGTCGCCCATCGTCCGCAGCCGCAGCTTCTCGGCCACCGCGCGCTTGATGCGGAACACGCGGCCATCGCCACCGCCACGGAGCCGCAGAGCGCCGAGCAGTTCGAGTACCGCCGGGCATTCGGCGAGCGTCACGGTGCGAGCGGTCGCCGTCTTCACGCGCCCGGCCGGCAGGCGGATCACCTTCGCCTCAAGGTCGACTTCGTTCCACACCAGCTCGGCGCCCTCGCTGTAGCGCATGCCGGTCAACAGCAGCAGCAGCGCCAGCGGCGCCACCTTCTCGTGCTCGGCCGCGTCGTGGGCGATGCACGAACGCAGCACGTCGCGCACCTGCTGCGGCCTCAGAACCTCGATAGGCTCGCTCGGCGCCTTCTGCCGGCGCAGCGCGGCCTTGATGTTCTCTGGCGTGCAGCGCGGCAACTGGCCCAGCCCGCGCGCCCAGCGCAGCCAGGCGCCGGCCCCCGCAAGATACAGACAGCGCGTGCCGATGACGTGCGGGTTCGCCGGCCGGCGCACGTGGTTCCCCCATGCCGCCAGCATCGCCGGCGCGATGTCCTGCACGTTCCGCGCCCCCTGTCCAGCGAGGTGGGCGGCGAGGTCCGCGAGCGCCGCCCGCTTGCTATTGAGCGTGTTCGCGTTCACGAACGAGGCGAGGTAGTCGCGGTGGCTTTGCTCGATGTCGATGCGGAGCGCCGAGCCCGAGCCCAGTTCCAACTGGCCGCGCAGCTTTCGCAGCTCGGCGGCCTTGTCGATGGCCCAGCGTCGCCGCAGGTCGTCGTTCGTCAGCCCGAGCGGTTCGCAGTCGCGCTGCACTTGCTTCCCCGACACCGGGTCGCGCCAGCGCACGACGACACGGCCACCGCTCAACCGCAGGAACTTGACGCCACGATGCCGAGTGCTGGCCATTCGTCACCCGCTGTAGCACCCGTCACCAGTCTTGTCACCCGTCGTTCGCGTATTCCAACTGTCGCCAGTGCAGCGCAGCGAACGCTTACGGACGGCCTCCATTCGCCGATTCATGGCCGTTCTCGTTCGCTGGTATCCGCTGGTGTCCGTGCCGGATTACTTGAAGTAGAAGTCGTGCGCAACGCTGCTGCTGATCACCAGCAGCAGGCCCGACGCGGTCGACAACGCCGCGGCGAGGCCACCGGCGGCGACCAGCGCGATGATCCAAGCCGCCAGCTGCGCCATCTCGGGAGCGGCCAGCACCAGGATGTCGGCGTCGGGGCCGGCCAGCTTCTTCGCCGTCAGCACCACGCGGCCGTCGGCGCCTTCGCGGCCGCTGGTGGCGAGCCAGCGCTCGTGCGAAGCCCGCAGGTCGCCGAACTCGGTCGCCGTCATGGCGCCGATGCGGAACAGTTCGTTGTCCTTCTGCTGCGCCGGGCCGTGGTAGGCGAGCTTGCCGTCGCCGTCGTCGAGCCAGAGGACGAGGCCGGTGCGGCTCCAGGTGTGGAACCAACCCGGCAGCTCGCTCGCCGTCTTGCCGTGCAGGCTCTCGATCACGTAGTAGCGCGCGAACGCCGCCGTCGCCGGCGCTGCGGTGTAGAGCGCGGCGATGAACAGCAGCGCCCAGAAGCCCGACCAGCGTGCCGCGGCAACGTTCTTCACCGTGTAGAAGCGCACGATGACGTGCGGCAGGCCGGCGGTGCCGACCATCAACGCCAGCGCCGTCGCGAACACGTTGACGCGGTCCCACGAACCGGTGAACGCCTCGGTGTAGCTGGCGAAGCCGAGGTCGCGGTGCAGCGCGTCGAGCTTCGCCAGCAGCGGCGTCGGCGGCGTGCCGACCTCGCCGCCCATGCCGATCTGTGGTACCGGCTGGCCAGTCAGCTGCCAGCTGATCGCCGCGACCGGGATCACGTAGGCGAGGATCAGCACCCAATACTGCGCGATCTGCGTCCAGGTGATGCCCTTCATGCCGCCGAGCGTGCTGTAGACGAACACCAGCACCATGCCGACGACGACGCCGACGTCGACGTCGACCTCGAGGAAGCGCGCGAACACGATGCCGACGCCGCGCATCTGGCCGGCGACGTAGGTGAAGCTGATGAACAACGCGCACGCCAGCGCGACGAAGCGCGCGGTGCGCGACTCGAAGCGGTCGCCGACGAAGTCGGGCACGGTGAAGTGGCCGAACTTGCGCAGGTAGGGCGCCAGCAGCACGGCGAGCAGCACGAAGCCGCCGGTCCAGCCCATCAGGTAGACGCCGCCGGCGTAGCCGAGCAGCGAGATGGTGCCGGCCATCGACAGGAACGACGCCGCCGACATCCAGTCGGCCGCGGTCGCCATGCCGTTCAACGACGCCGGCACGCCGCGGCCGGCGACGTAGAAGCCCTGGGTGTCGCGCACGCGCGCGCGGAACGCGAGCCACAGGTAGAGGCCGAACGACAGGCCCACCATGACGAAGGTCCAGGACTGCACGTTCATCGCGAACCCTCCGCAGCACTCGCGGGTGCGTTCGTGCGCAGCCTGGCGAGCTCGTCGCGGTGGCGGCGTTCGAGCCGGTTCATGCCGATCGCGTAGACCAGGATCAGCACGACGAAGACGACGATCGCGCCCTGCTGCGCGAACCAGAAGCCGAGCGGGAAGCCGCCGAGCATCACGCCGTTCAGTTCGTCGGCGAACCACACGCCGCAGCCGAGCGACACCAGCGCCCAGACCAGCAGCAGCGCCGCCGAGAACCACAGAACGCGACGCCAATGGGCAGACCGCACCTGCTGCACGGCAGGCGACGAGTCGACGAGCGAGGGCATGCAGCGCAGCTTGGTTGGCTCGGGGCGCTTTGGCAAG
>CANGSN010000069.1 GCA_947455805.1 Planctomycetota bacterium | reverse complement strand
GATGGCAGCGCCGCAGGTCGGACAGCTCGGCTCGCCCAGGCGCGACCACAGCAGGCGCAGGAAGTCGTTGACCTCGGTCAGCGTGCCGACGGTCGAGCGCGCGCTGTGGCTCGTCGACTTCTGGTCGATCGACACCGTCGGCGACAGGCCCTCGACCAGGTCGACTTTCGGCTTCTCCATGCGGCCGAGGAACTGGCGGGCGTAGGAGCTCAGGCTCTCGAGGAACCGGCGCTGCCCTTCCTGGTAGATCGTGTGGTAGGCGAGGCTCGACTTGCCGGACCCGGACACGCCGGTGAACGTGGTCAGGGTGTCGCGCGGGAATGCGAGGTCGACCCCCTTCAGGTTGTGCTCACGCGCCCCCTTGACCACCACATAGGCCGATTGGCTGCCGCCCTGGGCAGGGCTCGGTTGCGGCCCTTCCGGGCCTCCCGATGGGGTCTGTGGCGAGTTGGTGGCCAAGCGACGAACCCCGCAGCATACCGAGGGTACCGGCGATGCAAAGCCGGCGCCGCGGGTTCGCCCCCGCCGCCGCGAGGTGGAACTGCCGGTGCCACCGCCTACCTTTTGGCAATGGCCGCGAACCGAGATAACGACCCCGACGACGACGACGACCTGCCCGCCGAAGAGCTGGACCTGCTGGTCGTGCTGAAGCTCAGCAACCGCCAGATGGGCACCAACCAGGAACGGCAGGAGATCGAGGCGTTCGCCGACGAGCTGGCGGCCGCGATCGAGGCGGAGGGCGTCGGCGAGTACGACGGCGACGAGCTCGGCGGCGGCGAGTGCACGCTGTTCTTCTGCGGCCCCGACCTCGACAAGCTGCAGGCGGTGCTGCGGCCGCTGCTGAAGCGCTCGCCGCTGTGCCGCGGTGCGATGCTGGTGCGCATGGTCGACGACGGCACGGGCGAGTTCACGCCGCAGCGCACGCCGGTGTGAGGCGGCTCGCGTGGTGAGCGTTCGCTCGGTGCTGGTGGCGCTCGCGGTGGTGAGCGCTTGCGGTGTCGCGGCTTGGCTCGGGCTGGCGAAGTGGAACGCGATCGCGCCGGCGATCGATGCTGGCTCGTCGACTGCGGCTGCTTCGCCTGCCGACGCCGACGTCGCACCGCACGTGCAGCCTAGCCGGGAACTGGCGCCGACTCAGGAGTTGGTGTCGACGTCCGCTGGTGAGTCCGCGGACGAGGACCTGCACGACGAACTGACGACGATGTACTCCATGGAGGACAGGAAGGTCTACGAGTTGTTGCGCCGACGCTTCGCCATCGACGTCACGGGTACAGCTCGGATGTGCCAGCTCGTGGTGGCCGAGCTCTTCGGCGATGAAGTCATCAGGTTCGGCGATGCGTTCTTGGGTGCCGCTTTCGCCGCATGGCTCGACACCACCAACTCGCCGGCCGACGTGCTTGCGGGAGTGCTGGCCGTGGCGCCAGAGTACGGCGACGACCGCCGTGGCGGCCCACTCCGCCCCATCGCGCGAAGCCTCGCGGAACGGAGCAAGAGCCTGCCACCGCAGCCCGAGGGGCAACAGCGCGCCTTGGTCCAGGCACTGGTCGCCGCAGCCGATCACCATGGACCTCGGCAAGGCCATGGGATCCTGGTGGCCAGAGCGTTGGGTCTCGCGATCGCCCACGACCCGATGACGCAAGCCGCGCTGGCTCGTCTTGCGCGCTCCCCTATGCAACGAGTCCGAGAGGTCGCGTGGGACGAGTTGGCCGAAGAGCTGACTCCGGCCGCACTCCTGCCGGTGATCGACGAGCCGCTGCCCTGGATCCACGACAACCGAGACGACCACGATGTGCAGCGGATGAGCGCGGTGCTCGCTTCGGTCCGCAACGCCCCAGAGCAACGCGGAATCGTTCAGCGTTGGATCGGTGCACGCCTCGAGGACCTTGCCCGACAGAGCCGAGGGGACGCCGATCCGCAAACGGACAAAGCCAGGGCCCAATGGCTCTTCCTCTTGCGCAGCAATCTCACGGACGAAGACGTGAATGCACTACAGCCCGAACTACAGGTTCTCGCTGAGGGAGATGGTCGGCTGGCCCGGTTCGCCCGCAGGCTGCTGCCGCCGCGCTGAACCGAACTTCTCCCAGAGCTCTTTCGCGTCTTGATGCGCCCCACGCGTCATCACCTCCAGTAGCCCCGGACACTCCAGCTACTCCACGAGAATCGCAACCTCCTTCACAGCACCCACCGTCGCCTGAGGATTGGCCAGCGAGAGCGCAACGTCTGACAACACATCGAGAGCCATGGCGAACTCGGCAGCATCTGCGTTCGCCATCCGCGCAGTACCTTGCCAGACGATCGCGATTCGCTGGGCCTCACATTGGAGCAGTCCTTCCCACAGCGAATCCGCGAGCGCATCCCAAATCGACGAACCAACCAAGGGAGGATCCAGCGGCAACGTGGATCGAACAGCCTCGAAGAACCCAGCACGATCCCCGATGCCGGAGGTCGGCAGCACGAACACCCTGAAACCCAATCGCTCTGCGGCCATTCGCACCCGATCCGCATCGAGTGGACCAGTTCTCTGCAGTCCCAGCCGAATGTCCATGTCTGCTGCGTGACGCAGCCTCCCTACCCGTCGTTCGGCGCGATGCCGCGCAGTACACGATCGCACTCCACTTCCAGATCAGGATCACGTTTCAACGTTTCGAGAACCTCAGCACGTTCCGCCGGAGGGAGAAGGCGCCGCAGGGCCCGCAGGAAGAAGATCCTCGACTCGCCGAACCGCGGGTCGCGAAGCCATGACAGCACGACTTCGCCGTCCGCAGGCTCGGCGATCGCGGCCAGAGCCACCGCCGCGCCATCCCGAACTTCGCCACTTGCTGCACTGAGGAACAAACTGGCGATCTTGGCCCAGTAGGGCCTCGCCCGGGACCGAGGCTTGGTTGCTGCCAGGGACTGCAACAGGCTGTTCGCAAGCAACGGAGGAAGCCCGGCCTCGAGATGCTGCAGGAAGACGGAGGCCACGATCTTGTACTGGTCGCCACTGAGCTCGTTGATGCCTGCGAGGAGAGGATCCAAGCTGTTGGTCCATTCGAACCCCGCCGCACGCAACGCAGCGACGAGCTTGGGGGCCTCCGCGAAGGCCGCCTCATTCTGCTTGCGGGCTTCTTCGTGGGCGCCACTGCGGAACATCGCCTCCAGCTCGGCAAGGCGCTCCTTCGTGGACTTGCGTCCCACAGCGCGCTTCTTCTCGGTAGCCATTGCTGGAGCCACGTTAGGCAAGGGGCACGGTGCTGGGCAAGGCCCGGCCAAAAGCGGCACGCACCCTCCCACTCAACTGCCCGCCGCCGTCGGCACCGCCCCTTCCGGGAACCGCCGGATCACCTCGATCTCCCCCACGATGTTCCGATTGAACTCCGGCAGGTCCTCCGCCGGCACCCACAGCTCCTCGTGCTCGGCCCCACCGACCACGTGCCGCTGGTAGCGCGCGACGAACGCCGCGTCGACCGCGACCCGCGTGACGAACCCCGCCCCGCTCTCCTTGACGTTCCAGTCGCGCGCGATCTGCACCGCATACGCCTCGTTCGTCACCGGATAGAAGATCGGCTGACCCGGCAAACGCGGCGGGAACGCGCGATTGCCCGACTGTTCGATCAGCGCCATCTCCTGCGGACCGACCGGGCGGAACAGCGTCACCGTCGAGCGCGGCGCGGCGACGCTGGTGCGCTGCGCCAGCTTGTGCAGCAGCTCGCCGTGCAGCAGGCCATTGCTGGCGACGACCTGCTGGCCGAACAGCCAGTTCTCGCCCCCTTGCCAGTCGCTGACGAGGCCGCCCGCTTCGCGCACGAGGACCGAGCCGGCGGCGGTGTCGTAGGGCGCGAGGTAGAGCTCCCAGTAGCCGTCGAAGACGCCAGCGGCGACGTAGCAGAGGTCGAGTTCGGCGGAGCCGAGGCGGCGCAGGTCGCGGCAATGAGGGAGGATCGCGGCGACGTGGCCACTGTTGTCGTCGCGGCCCGGCTCGTTGCGCACGTAGCTGAAGCCGGTGGCCAGCAGCGCGTCGGCGAAGGCGCCGGTGGACGAGACCTTGAGCACCTGCTCGCGGCCGTCGGCGAACAAGCGGCGGGCGCCGCGGCCGCGGGCGCCGACGAACGTCTCGCCGAGGGCGGGCGCATGCACGACGCCGACGACTGGGACACCGCGGTGTGCGAGTGCTATGGCGACGGCGAAGTGCGGCAGCCCGTGCACGAAGTTGGTGGTGCCGTCGAGCGGGTCGACGATCCACAGCCACTCGGCGTCCTTGCTGGCCACGCCTTGGGTGGTCAGCACCCCTTCTTCGGCGAGCACCCCGTGCTCGGGGAACGCGGCCAGCAGACCACCGACGATGATCTGCTCGGCGGCGCGGTCGGCGGCGGTCACCAGCTCACGGCGCTGCCCCTTGCTCTCGGCCTGCACAACCGCCTGCTGGCGATGGCGCATCAGTTCGCGGCCGGCCACCAGGGCCAGACGCTGTGCTTCACCGAGGAACTTGCCGATCTCGGGCATCACCGTTCGCCCAGGGTGTCGATCGCGCGCACGATCTGCTCCTGCAGCTGCTTCAGGTCCTTGTTCAGCCCGTCGACCTTCGGGTCGTAGTTCATCAGGATCGAGAACCAGCGCACGCGGCCGTCCTTACCTTCGACCAGGCCCGACAGCGCCGAGGCGCCGCGGATCCAGCCGGTCTTCGCGCGCACGCGGCCGACGAGGTCGGTGCCGACGAAGCGGTCGGTCAGTGTACCACTCTGGCCGGCGACCGGCAGGCAGGCGCGCAGCACGGCCCCAGCCTTGCCGCGGCTCGCCTGCACCATCGCCACCACCAAGAGGCCGGGCGTCAGGCGGTTCTGCTTCGACAAGCCGGAGCCGTCGGCGAACACCGCCGCGTCGGGCACCTGGCCGAGCAGCTGCTGCAGTTCCTTCTGCAGCGCCGCCGTGCCACCGGCGAGGCTGCCGTCGCCGCGCTGGTGGCCGAGCACGCGCAGGCACTGTTCGGCGTCGAAGTTCGAGGAGTCCTCGAGCATGCGCAGCACGGCCTGCTTCAGGTCGCTGCGATGTTGGTGCACGACGCGGTCGGCGAGGTCGGTCGGGCGGCCGACGACGAGGCCGGCGTCGGTCAGCGCCTTCTCGAGTGCCAGGCGATACCACTGCTGCGGGTCGGACATCGCCGTCTTGATCTCGACCGGCGTACTGCGGCGCGGGAAGCGGCCGGTGACGCGAACGGAGCCGTCGCCGCCGTCGATGGCGCCGTAGACGACGTTCTTCTTGCCGTCCTGCATCGCCACCTGGTTGCGCAGCGCGACGGCGGCGACCGGCGCCACCAGGTCGACGTCGGCGCGGTCGCCGGCGGCCGGCTGCAGGCGCAGCACGAACACGCCCTGCTCGAGCACGAACGGCCCGGTCGGCGCGCAGTAGTAGGTGTGCAGCTGGTCCTGCGGCCACGTCGCCGGACGCGGCGGGCCGGTGAAGTCACCGGCGACGAGGTCGACGCCGCCGACCGACGTCGCCCCCACCTGCCGCAGCGCGCGCGCGACCGCGGCGAACACGTCGGCCGGATCGTGCGCGGTGCCGTGGATCCAGTTCGGATCGCCGCTGGCGGTGACGACGAGCCGGCCCGAGCGCAGCGCGAACTCGGTGACGAACTCGAAGTCGGAGCCGAGGCCCGACAGCACCGCGGCGGCGGTCAGCACCTTCATGTTGCTCGCCGGCGCGAACGCTTCGCCGCTGCGGTGCCGGTAGAGCACCGTGCCAGAGCCGTCGACGACCGCGACGCCGGTGCGCGCACCGAGCGCCTCCGCGGCCTCGACCGCGCGCGCGAGACCCTGGGCCGGCAGCGCCGAGACGCCGCCGACACCGATGCCGAACGAGACCACGATCGCCGCCGCCCACCGCATGCCCGCTTGTTAGCGGAATCGCCGTGCCATCGCCAGTGCTCGCGTGTCCCGCTACCGTACAGCGATGCTCGTTTCGGCCCTCGTCCCGGTCCTCGCTTCGTTCGCTTGCGTGCCGCAGCAGCCGGCCGCCGCTGTCGCACCGGCCGCAGCGCCGGCCCTGATCCGCGCCGCGGTGATCACCGGCGAGAACAACCACGACTGGCCGTGGACCTCGCGCGAGATCGCCTCGGCGCTGCGCGAGACTGGCCGCTTCGACGTGCTGGTCGTCGACCAGCCGGCGGCGTGGCTCGCCGACGCGCCAGCACGGCTGCAGCGCGGCGAACTGCACGTGCTGGTGCTCGACTACAACGGCCCGCGCTGGGGCGACGCTGCCGAGCGCGGCTTCGTCGACGCGGTCGCCGCCGGCTGCGGCGTCAGCGTGCTGCACGCGGCGAACAACGCGTTCCCAGGCTGGGCCGACTACGAACGCATGGTCGGCCTGCTGTGGCGCTCTGGCACTGGACACGGCTCGTTCCATCCGTTCGACGTCGTCGTCGTCGATCCGCACCATCCGATCACCCGCGGCATGGCCGACCTGCGCCTGCATCCGGACGAGCTCTACCACCGCCTGGTGCCGGCGGCCGGCGCCGACTACCGCGTGCTGCTGAGCGCCTACAGCAAGCCCGACACCGGCGGCACCGGCCGCCACGAACCGATGGGCCTCGTGGCGCAGCACGGCAAGGGCCGCATCTTCCACACGCCGCTCGGCCACGTCTGGACCAACACGCCGCAGAGCCGCGCCAGCTGGGCCGACCCGCAGCTGCGGCGGTTCGTCGCGCGCGGCACCGAGTGGGCCGCGACCGGTGCGGTGACGCTGGCGCCGGAGCCGCTGAACACGCTGGCGGCGAACGAAGCGGCCGACGGCTTCCGGCTGCTGTTCGACGGCAAGGCGATCACCGAGTGGCGCGCCTACCGCGGCCAGGGCCTGCCCGAGCAGGGCTGGTCGGTGCAGGACGCGGCGATCGTGCACAAGGCGGGCGGCGGCGGCGGCGACCTGGTCAGCACGGCGACCTTCGGCGACTTCGACTTCCGCTTCAGCTTCCGCATCGCCGCGAACGGCAACAGCGGCGTCATGTGGCACGTCACCGAGGACAACGACACGACCTACATGTCGGGGCCGGAGTACCAGGTGCTCGACGACCTCGGCAGCAAGCCGAGCAAGAAGCATGGGGTCGGCGCGCTCTACGACCTGGTGGCGCCGAACGCCCCGCCGGTGCTGCCGGCGGGCCAATGGAACGAAGGCCGCATCGTCGTGCACAAGGGCCGCCTGCAGCACTGGCTGAACGGCGCCCTCGTCGTCGACGCGCCGTGCGCCGGCGACGCATGGGCGGCGATGGTCAAGGCCAGCAAGTTCCGCGACTGGCCGTTCGGCACGGCGGCGCGCGGCCACCTGGCGCTGCAGGACCACGGCGACGAGGTGGCGTTCCGCAACCTGCGCATCAAGGAGCTGTGATGAAGGAGCAGCGCCTGCTGCTGGTCGAAGACGACGACAGCCTGCGGCTGGTGCTGACGCGCGAGCTGAAGCGCATGGGGTTCGGCGTCGTCGCCCATCCGCGCGGCGACGGCGTGCCGCCGCTGCTGCGCCAGCACGAGTTCGACGCCGTGGTGCTGGATCTCAACCTGCCCGGCACGCCGGGCATGGACGTGCTGGCGCAGGTGGTCGCGCACGATGCGGAACTGCCGGTCGTCGTCTGCACCGGACACGGTTCGGTGGCGCTGGCGGTCACCGCGATGCAGCGCGGCGCCTTCGACTTCCTGACCAAGCCGGTCGACCTCGACACGCTGGAGGCGACGATCCGCCGAGCCCTGCAGCACGGCAGCCTGCTGCGCGAGAACCAGCGCCTGCGCCGCGCCGCCGCCTTGGCGGGTGCCGGGGCCCTGGTCGTCGCCGCCCCGAGCCAGAAGGCGCAGCGCCTCGACCAGCAGATCGCGCGCATCGCCGCCTCGACCGAGAGCGTGCTGATCACCGGCGAGAGCGGCACCGGCAAGGAACTGGTGGCGCGCCGGCTGCACGCCGGTTCGGCCCGCCACGCCGAGCCGTTCGTCGTCGTGCACTGCGGTGCGATCCCGCGGCAGCTGGTCGAGAGCGAACTGTTCGGCCACGTGAAGGGCGCGTTCACCGGCGCCGAGCAGCGGCGGCCCGGCCTGTTCGAAGCCGCCGACGGCGGCACGCTGTTCCTCGACGAGGTCGGCGAACTGCCGCTCGAAGTTCAGCCAGCGCTGCTGCGCGCCGTGCAGTTCGGCGAGATCCGGCCGGTGGGCAGCGACGCCGTGCGGCAGGTCTCTGTGCGCATCCTCGCCGCCACCCACCGCGACCTGCGCGCCAAGGTGCAGGACCAGAGCTTCCGCGAGGACCTGTTCTACCGGCTCGCCGTGCTCGAACTGCAGGTGCCGCCGCTGCGCGACCGCCGCGACGACATCGGCCCGCTGGCGAACGCGTTCCTGCAACGCGAGGCGCAGCGCAGCGGCCGGCCGCTGCAGTTCGACGACGCCGCGGTGCAGCGGCTGGTGCAGCATCCGTGGCCTGGCAACGTGCGCGAACTGGAGAACGCGATCGTGCGCCTCGGCGTGCTGGTCGACGGCCCGACGGTCACCGCCGCCGACGTCGACGAGTACGTACTCGGCGCGCTGCGGCAACGCCCGGCGGCCGGTGGCCTGCCGACGCTGGAGCTGGCGCAGCTCGAACAGCTGGCGATCGCCGCCGCGCTGCAGCTCAGCTCTGGCAACAAGACCAAGGCCGCCCAGGTGCTCGGCATCGCCGTCAAGACGCTCTACAACAAGCTGGCGGCGGCCGGCGACACGCCGAAGCCCGACGACGCCTGACGGCGCGCGGCGGGGCTCGCGTTCACCACTGCAGCAGCAGCAACTCGCTGCAGAAGCCCGGGCCCATCGCCAGCATGACGCCGCGTTCGCCGGGCTTGCCGGCGGTGTCCTGCAGCGACTTCTCGAGGATCATCAGCACCGACGCGCTCGACAGGTTGCCGGCGCGCGCCAACGACTCCCAACTCGCGCGCAGGGTGTCGCGGCTGACGCCGAGCCCGTCCTGCAGCGCCTGCAGCACCTTCGGGCCGCCCGGATGCGCGATCCAGCGCGCGATGTCCTCGCGGGCGAGGCCCTGGTCGCCGAGGAACGCGTCGACGTCGCCGGGCACCCGTTCGCGCGCGACCGTCGGCACCTCCGCCGACAGCACGATGCGGAAGCCGTGCGCGCCGATGTCCCAGCCCATCACGTGTTCGGTCTCGGGGTAGAACACCGAGCGCGTGGTGACGATGCGCGGGCCCTTGGCGCGGTGCTCGGCGCCGACGATCACCGCCGCCGCGGCGCCGTCGCCGAACAAGCCGACGCTGATCAGGTTGGCGACCGAACGATCCTGCGGCTGCAGCGTCAGCGAGCACTGCTCGATGGTCAGCACCAGCGCGACGCCGCGCGGATGGCCCTTCAGGTAGTCGGCGGCGCGCGACACCGCGGCGGCGCCGGCGACGCAGCCGAGGCCGAACAGCGGCATGCGCTTGATGTCGTTCCGGAAGCCGACCTTGGTGATCAGCCGCGCGTCGATCGAGGGGCTGGCGAGCCCGGTGACCGTCGAGAAGAAGATCGCGTCGACCTCGTCGGCGCGCACACCGGCGGCCGCCAGCGCCTTCTGGATCGACTGCTCGCCGAGTTGCAGGGCACCCTCCACCCAGGCGCGGTTGGCGACGGTGAAGTCGGTGATGCCGGCGTACTGCTCGAGCGGCAGCGTCAGGAAGCGCCCGTCGATGCCGCAGTTCGCGTGCAAGGAACGGATGCGCTCGGCGAGCCGCTCGTCGGCGCCGAAGATGCGGACGATGGCCTCGGTGAGGGTCGCCTGGTCGTACCAGTGTGGCGGGAAGGCGGTGCGGACGGCGGCGATCTTCAACGGCGGAGTCTCGGGAAGAGGTAGGGAACCGTGGCCTGGTAGGCGGTGAAGCGAGCGCCGTGCAGACGAGCCCAGCGCGCTTCCTTCCACCGCGGACCGACCACACAGTAGACGCTCCAACCCACGGTGAGGCAGAGCCAGTCGAGCGACCAGACCGGCGCCGTCCACAGCACGAGGGCGAATCCGAGGTAGATCGGTTGCCGGCAGCGCGCGAACAGCCCGTGCGTCGGCATGTCGCCGTAGCTGACCGGCTTGCCGCGCAGCAGCGACCACCAGCCGACGAAGCCGGTCTGCAGGCCGAGGCCCGCATCGTACAGCGCCTTCTGCAGGAACAGCCAGGCGCCGACGAACAACGTCCAGTGCACGGCGCCGCCGACCCCGTGCGCTTCGTGCCAGACGACGCCGCTCGGCGTCCACGCCCAGAACGTCAGCAGCAGCTGCAGCGACGCCGACCACGAGTAGGTGCTGGTCGCCAGTTCCTTGCCGAAGCCGACCGGCGACAGGCGCTGCAGCAGCGGCCGGCCGCGGCGGTGCAGCAGGAAGCTGTGCAGCAGCGGGAACTGCAGCACGAGCAGCACATTGGCGATCGGTGCCAGCCAGCCGGGCACGGTGCCGCGGCCGAGCTGCAGGCCGGTGGCCAGCGCCACCGCCATCGAGCCGACGGCGAACAGGAACGTGGCGTGCGTCAGCACGGCCATGGCGAGAGCGGCGACCTTGCCGAGCAGGGACGTCGCCGGCGCGGCGT